>JBCCCJ010000925.1:0-3354 GCA_039033615.1 Bacteroidota bacterium | reverse complement strand
GGCCTCACCACCTGGCACTATGCGGACTCCACCAACGCCGCTTAATCAGAGCCACATCCTGTGAAGCTGAAAGTAGATCTCAGCAAGCTCAAGACAGACATTGAAGAGGTGGCTAAGGTTCTGTACATTGAAAAAGAAGATTTAGAAGGTCTGAAAGGCAAAACCACCAACTTCGAGATCAAGCAAATCAATCGCATGGCCAAAGCCGAATTCAATGAAGAATTCTTCACGGCGGTTCAGACGTCCATGCGCCTCAAAGATACCCCAACCGATGAAGACACCTTCAAGAGCTCGGTACGGGAAGCCATGGTAGAAGACATGAAAGAGTCTGCCAAATGGTACACGCGCAACCAAATTCAAAAGCAGCTGATGGAAGCCAATCCAGTGAGCCTGCCGGACGAATTCCTGAAAAAATGGCTGCTCGAAAATGAAGAGCGTTACAAAACAGAAGAAGACGTTGAGGCGGGATATGCTGAATTTACTCAATCTGTCAACTGGAGTTTGATTGTCGAAAAACTTCAGGCAAAAAATGAGGATCTGAATGTTGATCGCGAAAAACTGGAAGAAAGCATCCGGGAAAGCGTCATCAAAAACTTCAGCGATCTGGGGGATGAATTGACCGATGATAAAGTGCAGGAATACGTGGATTATACCATGAACAATCAGGAAATCCTGGACATGCAATACCGTCGCCTGCGCGATGATCTGCTCTATACATATCTTGACAATGAGATTGATACCAAGAGTGAAAGCATCGATGCCACTGCTTTCCTGGAAGTGCAGAAAGCAGCATCTGAAAAATAAACTGAGCAAGAGACGCTTGGAAAAGCACTTGCTGAAATACTTAGGGTCCCGGAAGCCTACCTGATAGGCAACTTCTGATACGTTCAACTCTCCAGATTGGAGGAGCTGCATGCCGCGCTTGAGGCGCAGGTGTTGGAGGAAATGATTGGGGGTCTGTCCGGTAAGCGCTTTGAGTTTGCTGAATAGTAGGGACCGACTCACTCCCAGACCTTCTGCGAAACTCTCAATGCGAAAATTCGGATCGTCGATGTGTTCTTCCGTCAACAACATCATTTGATTCAGAAAGTCTTCGTCTGCGGAAGTGACAGTGATTTCCTTGGGTTCCAGGCTGAGCACCCGGACAAAACGCTCCCGCAATTGTTGGCGGGAAAGGATTAGGTTGCGGACCCGAAGGCTCAATTCTGAAGGGTGAAAGGGCTTGGTGACATAATCGTCCGCGCCAGAGGAGAGCCCCAAATTCTTGTGATGTTGCGCAGCTTTGGCTGTCAGGAGCAGGACCGGGATATGGCTGGTCTGCAAATCTCCTTTGATCTGCTGACACAATTGAATGCCATCCATCTGATCCATCATCACATCGCTCAATACGAGGTCTGGAAGCTGCTCTTTGGCCATGTCCCACCCTTTTTCTCCACTTTCCGCTTCCAGGATTCGGTACTCTTTCCCGAGCAAATCCTGCAGGTAATGACGCAACTCGACGTGATCCTCTACGATCAAGATGGTCGGCTGATGATGGGTTGGGGAAGGGAGTGGTTCCTCCATCAACTCGGTAGGTGAAAGAGGAGCCGGAGCCGGATGAAAGAAGCGGTGGGCTGTTTGGGAGTCCGGGGGAGTTTCTGGATGCCCTTCCGCACACCGATCAGATTCCCGCGACACGGGCAAGCGAATCACAAATGTGCTGCCTACCCCTTTCCCACTCTGAACGGAAAGGGTTCCTTCATGGAGTTCTACCAATTTCTTAGAAATGGCCAGTCCAATGCCGCTGCCTGGCGTCGGATTGTGGGAGGTCAATTCCCCTTCATAAAAGCGATCAAAAATCCGGGCTTGTTTTTCCTCCGGAATGCCAATCCCATTGTCGATGACTTGAATGACTACTTCCTCCCCATCTTGGGAGAGATGCAATTCGATTCGCCCTCCGTCCGGTGTAAATTTGACCGCATTCGAAAGAAGATTGACCAAGACCTTCTCCAATTTGTCTGGATCGAAAGCAACCTGGAGGTCGGGATATTGTGGGAAAAAGTGAAGCGATAGCTGGCGTTGCTCGGCACGGGCTTCAAAGGCAAATAAGGTGTCTCTGGTGAAAGAGACGAGGTCCCCCTCTTTTGCTTTCAACTGGAGGTGGTCCGACTCGGTTTGCCGGAAAACCAGGAGCTGGTTGATGAGATTGTATAACTGCCGGGCGTTTCGCTCCATGATGCGGAGGCGATTGGCCACCCATGAATCTGTTTGCTGTTGGTGGAGCAATTCTTCCAATGGGCTGAGAATCAGGCTTAATGGGGTGCGAAATTCGTGGGCAATATTGGTGAAAAAGGCCAGCTTGGTTTGATGCAATTTAGCTTGCTGTTCTTTTTCTAGCTGCTCCATCGTCAACCGATGGCGAATGTTATTGAACCGAACGAGTAATAAGAGGGTGGCCGAGACCCCAATCCCATATATCAACAAAGCCCACCAACTTTTCCAGGGGGGCGGCAATACCACGATGGTGATGGATCGCTCGTCGGGATTCCACAACCCATCGTTATTAGCGGCACGGACCCGGAAGGTATAGGTTCCAGATTTCTGGATGGTATAGGTAGCTCGTCCCTTGCCTTTTTGGCCATGCCATTGTTCTTCGAGACCATCAAGGCGATAGGTATATTGATTGTGTTGGGGACTGAGGAAATTTAGGGCGGAAAATTCAATGCTAAAGTTGGCCTGATTGTGGGCCAGGGTAATGGATTCGGTATGGTTGATGTTTTGAAATAGGGGTCCTTCATCCGCATTTGGGTGAACGCTCTGATGGTTGAGAATGAAGTCTGTGAAGGCGATGGATGGGACAAAATCATTGGTAGTCAATTGATGAGGAAAGAAACTGGTGAAGCCGCTTCCACCGCCAAAAAACATTTCTCCATTGCTGTTTTGATAAGCAGAGTTGTAATCATACTCGTGGTTGACAAGCCCATCTGCCAAATCATAGGTGGTCAATTCTCCGCGCTCAATATGGTATAAGGCGAGACCATGGTTGGTGCTCAGCCACAGATTTCCATCTTGATCCGCCAGCACGCCAAACACAATATCGCCTGGCAAGCCATCTACCACCCGTAGGGTATGCAGAATGCCCGACTCAGGGTGCCAATGAATCAGGCCCTCACCATAGGTGCCCAGCCAAAAACTGCCATCCTTCGCCTCGTGAATCCAATAGAGATTGACCCCTGGTAAGAAGCGGTCAAACGATAGGTGTTCACTGTAAAAATCAGAAGTCAACCGATTGAGGCCATCTTCGGTCAGAATCCAGAGTACGCCTTGCCGATCCAAGTGGACCTGGCGAATCAGATTGGAAGAAAGACTATTGGG
>JBCCCJ010000924.1:0-3359 GCA_039033615.1 Bacteroidota bacterium | reverse complement strand
GGGCTAGCGGTAGTATTGGACGCCTTTGAAATTGATGGCGTTGCCAAGGGAGACAAACGGACCAAAACCAGACATGCGGGGAAAGGCATTGCTCAGCTCGCTTTCCTGAGCCGTCAAGGAAACGGACTCGTCCTGTAGGCTGACTTTGGTGGAGATTTCCGTGCCTTCGATTCCTTCGCCAGAGAAGACGAGTTTCCCTCTGCCACCTACCGTGGGCACATTCAGGCCGATGGCCGCCTTGACAAAGGCATCCATTGGAAGCCGGAAGAGGACCTCGGCTCGGGGTTTGAGCTCCAGCACCCGCCGCTGCATCCGCACATCCATGGTTGAGAAAAACTCTCGTCCGTTGATAGTCGCGTTGAGACTGTTGGGATTCAGATCAAAGTCATTCGCAACAAAATGATAGCGGGCCCAGTTGAGTCCCAGGATCCCACGCAGGATCATGCGGTGCTGAAGGATCGGGCGATTCAGGCCTATGCCTACGGCAAAGGCACTGGAGCGGACCCGATCATAGCTATAGCTGCCCAGAACTTCCAGATGGAAGAAGTCATACTTCCCATATTCCAGGCCCCAGTCAAAGGTCCGAACCCTCCCTTGTTCTGCCAGCAGAATGTCTTGTACATAGGGGTCGGGAATAGGAGATTCATCAAGGAAAGTCAATCGAAGGTCATAGCCTGGAGAGGCCATTCTCCGACTGCCCAAGCCAAATACCAAGGAGAAATACGGATCCTGACTCTGGCGCAGCTTGCTTTGCATCCGCTCCATGAAGTTCTCATTGATTTCAGTGGAAGCTTGGGCGAGACAGGGGGACTGCCAGCCTATACAGGCTAGGGGTAGTCCGACCAATAGCAGTTTGATCAATTGGTAATTCATAGGGAATTGGGTTGAAATGGTGATAATTGCTTGTGAAAAGTAAGAGATTGGGAGGCTAGGCAATCAGGTAGATCGCCTACAGCCAACTATTTGATGTTACTTTACAAAGTCTAGGTTGTATACCCATCTGAAATTAGAGAAGTCCACATAAAGCTGGGGATCTCCAGATTTTCGATCAATCAGGCGTAGGTTGCATTTGTCGCCATCCTGATCGACAGCGGTGAATTTGTAAACAGTATCTCCGTCTCGGTCAATGTATCCTTCTTGAGAGGAGATCACATCGTATTCTTGGGTTTCTTTGCTGTAGATCGTGATGCGGTTATTCTTGATGACAACGAGAATGTGGACCGATTGCCATTTGCTCCAGTCTCTCTGACCGTCTGTTTTGTAGGAGAAACTATTGGCCCAAGCTTTAATGGTCGAATTTTGGGCGAAAGCAACGCTAGTCAGCATCGCTAATAGGCAGGTGATCAGGAGCTTTTTCATGATGGTTAAGTGGAGAGGTAAGTGTCTGAGAGAGAAGAGAAAGTGGGCGTTCCAGTGTGCAGAGAGCTTTGAATAAAAGCTGGTTCTATTTGTTGACATATTGGCAGTTCCTTAGGTTGTATCCCCTCCCTCACTCCCTGCCCGGGTCGGTAACAGGGAGGAGGCAAGTGAGGGAACCCTAATATTTGTTTGCTGATTCATTCTGATAGTCTGGGCAATTGTTAGAAAGTATCGGGGCAGTTGATTTTTTTCAGGCGGAAGGAAAAAGCAAGTCATGTTCATGGGAGAAGGGAGTTGAGTTCGAGATGGTCGAGAAGGACAGAACGGAAAAGAATCGGCCTGCTTTTTAGAAGGGATTCGCTCAGATAGTCTGAGGCCATTGCCGAAAGTATCGGACTGGTAGATTTTTTTTCTGGGTGAAGGAAAAATCAGGTAAGACCCAATCGGTGCATCTCAGGGGAGGCCTGAATTTTGCTCCGCTAGCCTGAAGCAGGTCTAGCAAGGATCGTCAATCCATACACATCGCCCCCACCCACAAGGGCAGGGGACGATCCTGGGACCGGCGCAAGCGCCAGCACTACTTGGATGCTTGAAAAATTTTGTCAGTACCCTCGTCGGGATCTGAGGTTTCGTTCGGCTTCTTGTTGAGCGCGGAGATTGGACATATGGTCGCCCCACCGTTGCTGTTCAATCTGATCCCATCTATAGTCGTCATTCCTGGTGCTTCCTCCCCCTCCTCCCCCAAAGTTCCAATCTACTTCGGTCCATACTTCCCAGAACTCTTCCCAAAAAACACTCGCCGCACTGCGAAGGGTAATCAGGTATTTCCCGTCTGTTTGACTCACTTGCTGAAAACCCTGTTGGGAAGAGCAGGGAATGGCCTGCTTGGGTACGGACTCCAGGAAAAAGAAGGACGGATTCGCTGAAATACAGGCTTTTTTATTCCCAGACCATATTTTGCCGCCACCATAAGCCAGGTAATAGAGTTGTTCTGCCCCCAGAGGATTCTTGTGGGGAGGAAGATCTTGGAGGGAAAGGATCCGCTTGGGGGGGACCTTGATCCATCCGACAGTCTTCCAATACCCTTCT
Organism: Bacteroidota bacterium; assembly: GCA_039033615.1. GTDB lineage: Bacteria > Bacteroidota > Bacteroidia > J057 > J057 > JBCCCJ01. Next base: position 911 of record JBCCCJ010000924.1, on the reverse strand, counting down.
TGATAGAAATGCAGGGCCACCTTGATCTCGAAGTCATAATAGTTTTCGATAACAATCTCGGTTTCCACTTTTGCAGGAAGGGGTGACCATGCTTCTGAGAAGCCTAATTGATCCGCCCGTTCTTGCCATGATTTGCCGCTTCCCGGAGTGCTCAGTCTGGCGAGCGCCAACATGGCATTGGGATCTCCCATTTCTGCGGCGATTGCATAAGCTGCTTGGGCTTCCTGGAGAGAAGGATACGGCTGGATTTGGCTGGATTCGTACATGTTTCCTTTCAAGACAAAAGCACGGCTGACCCCAGTCCGTTTGGCGTGGTTCAAGGCTTCCCGTGTTGCTAGGTAGTCCCCTTTTTGATATTGCTGCCAGGCTTTTTCATACCAGGCGGGACCAAAGTCTTGTTCACAGGCGATTTGTAAGAGCTCCTCCTTAAATCCTTCTGGTTGGAATAAGGCTGCTTCCATATGAAACACCTGATACAGTAAATAAATCGCTTCTGCGGAACCATCACGAGCGGCTTCATAGATCTCAGGCACCACGGACTTAGCAAGTAAGTAAGCCTGAGTGGGATCATGAGGGTAGCCAAACGACCCATGGGATAACAGGACCGCTTTCCACATTTTCGCCAATTGGTCTCCCTGTTGAATTTGGTGATCCAGAATAATTGTACCCGCCTCAAAATCTACCTTGGGAAGTCCAAAAAATTGTTCCCAGGCAGCTTGGCGAGGATTTTCTGTGATTGGAGAGCGAGACTTACGGAAAAAAGGTTCAGTGGGAATGACCTCCTTTTTTTGAGCCATAAACTGACCGCCGGCAAAGATTGTGGTCGTAAATTCTGCTTGTCCAGCTCTCATGGCTGCACTTGGCTCTAGGACCAACTGGATCGTACGACTCTCACCTGTTGAGATTTCTCG
>JBCCCJ010000923.1:0-3366 GCA_039033615.1 Bacteroidota bacterium | reverse complement strand
TCAGGGTTTCCCGATTCTCGGGATTTCACTTCGTTCAACAAGGATCAGGCTGCGAAGGTGCTGTCCCTTGAGATGGAATGTATAACCCTTAGCAATTGAAAAAGTTCTGAACAGGCTAAGCAAGACGACCTAACTCGAGCTTTTTTCAACGGAAAGCGGTCAGAATTTGGGCGTGTCTGCGGCTGCTCCATGCGGATCAGCCGCAGTCGGTCCCTTTTGGGGTTCACTGCGTTCCGTCCTCCGCTACGCTACGGACTCTCCCTTCGGTCGACCCGCCAGGCACCTCACGCTTGCCGCAGGCAACAAGATAGCTCGTAGGGACTTTTTCAGGGATCATTTTCCAGCTTCGGTTTTTCATTTCATTAAATGACTCACTTAGTGAGACTTGAAAAATAACTTCCTTTTTTCGCGTAGATATTTCTTTCCAGTCGAAGATCCCGGCTTGGCGGGAATCAAGGAATCAACACCGAGCGGTTGGCGGGTCGAAGATCCCGACTCTCGGGTCCAAATGAGGCTTTTTTTGACGAAGAGGTGGGAAGAAAGAACGAGTGAAAAGGTCCAAGTTATTTTTTGAGTATCACTTAGCCTTGGATAGCTACTTTCTGTTCAAACTCCAGCAGCCACTGCTTTCTGGCGAGGCCCCCGGCGTATCCGGTGAGGGAACCGTCGACGCCGATGACCCGATGGCAGGGAATCACGATGGCGATGCGGTTCATGCCATTGGCGCGAGCCACCGCCCGAACGGCTTTTGGCCGCCCCATCCGCTCTGCTTGGGCGGAATAGGACCGGGTACTGCCGATGGGAATCTGTTGCAATTCCTGCCAGACCGCCTGCTGAAAGTCGGTGCCTGGCGTATGGAGGGGCAAGTCGAAGGTCTGCCTTTTACCTGCGAAGTATTCAGCCATCTGTTCCATCGTCTGTCGAATGATGGGCGTTTCTCCGGGGAGGAAAACGGATGTCAGGCGACGGGAGAGGTCTTGAAATTCAGTTTCCAACATCCGCCGATCGGTGAATTCCAGCAAGCATAAGCCCTGATCAGTCGCCGCAGCATACATCGGCCCAAGGGGCGTGGTGAAGCGATGCAGGTGAATGACACCTTTGCCTTGCCGCTGGCCCGGACTGGTCTGGAAGATGGCCTGAAAGCGATCCTGAAAGCCACTCAGAGAGTCAAAGCCATGATCGAAGGCCGCCTCGGTAACGCTGCTCCCGGCTTCCATCGCCTGATAAGCATGATTGATCCGCAACATCCGCTGATAGGCGTGAAAGGTCATGTTGTGGTGCTTGTTGAACCAAGTCCGAATGCGGGAGGGAGAAATGCCACGATCACGCAAATCCTGGTCTTTGATGCGGAGGAAGGGATCAGTCTGCAATTCTTGGAGAATGCCTTCGATGTAAGCAGGCGTGGCATCCCGATCTTCCAGGGGCTTACAGACTTTGCAGGGCCGGAAGCCATGTTGCAGGGCTTCTTGGGTGGTGTCAAAGAAAACTACGTTTTCGGCTTTGGGCTTCCGAGCGGTACACGTAGTCCGACAAAAGATGCCCGTACTTTTTACGCCGGTGATGAAAACGCCTTCATAGGCGGGGTCTTTGGCGAGGAGGGCCTGATATTTTTCTTCGAAGGTCAGCATAAGGGGAATGGGATGATTCATATCCCAAAGGTAGAAGCGGGGCAGAACCCAAACTACCGAAAACTGAAGGAGGAATTTCTATTCCGGTTCACACACGCATCGGATGGAAAAATAACGACCCTGGTCCTGGAGGTGGTCGTGCTTGTGCATCTGATTCTTGCCCCAGCGAATGTGCCAGTGTTTTTCTCGTTTGGGGTCATCCAGCCAAAAAGAAGCCGAAACCCCCAATTCGGCGTATTTGCTTTCTCGCCAATGAGGCCCTTTTTCATCTCGCCTTCCCGCTGGTAAAATGGATAGATCGGTTTCGTTGGTCGCTCCGTCGAAGCGGGGATCTTCCCACCAACCTGGCATGATGATGCCATCAGCTTTGTTGGTTTCTAGGGCCCTGCGAAGCCGCCGCCAATCTTTGGGGGTAGGCAAACGCCAGCCTTCCGGACAAGCCGTGAAGGCATCTTCGAAGGGATACAACCGCCCAAATGTCTGGCACAGTTCCGCTGAGTCTCGATAGCAAAAAGAGCCCGCCGTTTCGTAGCGAAGATTTTCCGCCATCCAGCGGAGACCTGCATAGGCTACCGTCTCATACGTCTGCCCATCCCGACGGTCAATGAAATCTTCCCCCATGTGCATACGAGAATGGGGGGAGGTCCAACTGAGACTGAGCAAGCAACTGGCAACAAGGAAAATTCGGTTCATGAGGTGGGGGGAATGAGAAAATGATCTACTCGACTCGCAAGACGTTTGTACAAGCGTTCCATAGATGCTTTTCCTTCCAATAGCTTTTCCCCCGTGATCTTGGCCTTTTTAGAGGTAGAAAGTTTGGGAAAGGCCAGTTTTCCTTGGGCATAAGAATACATCCACAGCAAATCCAGATAGTTGATGATCAGGTTGAAGAACAAGCCCGAATCGGGTTTTCCCACCTCAAATCCTAGTCTTTCCGCGGTACTTTCACTGAAGAAATAGGACGTGCCACTGATTTCCAGGGTAAGCGGTACTTCTTCTGCCTCTAGTCGTCGAATGATTTCCAGAAGGCCTTGCAGGTAATACACCAACATCACCTGCCGGGCTTTGATGCCACTCGGCACCTTTCGCATCATGTACCAATAATCAAAGCTGGTCCCGTTGTGAAGGTCATATTTTGCGTCAGAAGCCCCAAACACCAGTAGCATCGGGGACACATATTGGTATTGACCCCTCAATGTCATAAAAGGAGTCTGGAGAAATTGCACAATGGGGATCATGAAAAAGAAGGAAAGGATCGCGAGAATGACTCCTACTTTGATCAACAGGACGACATATAAGATCAGCATACCAATCCCAGAACCCAACCCCAGGATAGCGACTGTCCATTGCCAGTTCTTAGGAAGCTGATAAAAAGGAGACATACAGGATCAAATCGTAGATAGATGAAGTATCCTAACCGATCGCTTGGTAAATGGTTTGTTCGATTTGGCTCCCCTTCCGAACCCTTCCCGCACAGGTTCTGTTTCCCTTTGGAGGGAAAACGGTGCGGCGCGGAAAGGATATATTAGCCTCCTTGCCATAGGCAAGAGGATTCATTTTTACATTTGCTCTTTTTTCTTTTTCGGTTTTCGATTTCCCTTTTTGTGCGTCCTAGGATGCGGAGGCTGAAGAAGGGAAAAATGTGGGCAGCGCGGAAAGGGTACAGTTGCTCCCAGCGAGTTACAAACTCTATCCCTCACTCCTCACGCGTTTCAAACGCGCGAGAGCAGGAATCTCG
>JBCCCJ010000922.1:0-3367 GCA_039033615.1 Bacteroidota bacterium | reverse complement strand
TTGAGTTACCAGAGGCCCTGATTCCAACCGCTTGGACCGAAGATGGCTTGCTGATGGCTGCCAAGCACCGAACCAAGACCTGGTGGGGCGTACAATATCACCCGGAATCCATTGCCACAGCATCCGGGGAGCAACTGGTGAAAAACCTCTTGCAATGGGTCGAAAAAGAAGCTGGTCAGATTTCTGCTCCCCCTGCTCCCAAGCCTTTGAATCAGCTAGCCGCCCTCCAGCAGCAAGTCTGGGACCTGCGCTGGGAGACCTTCGAGTGGAAAAAGACCGAAGGAGAATTATTTGAGCAGCTATTTGGGGAACGAGACGCTGCCTTCTGGCTGGACAGCAGCGCCGGAGGGAAAGACAGCGGGCGCTGGTCATGCATGGGGGCCTATGGCTTGGGGCCACAGGATCAATTGATCGTACACAGCTTGAAGACAGGGGATTGGTCGGCCAAGGGGATGATTGACCTGGAGGGGCCAGATCAATTGTGGAGGTATTGGAAAGCGCATCAAGCACAACAAAAGCTGAATTCAGGCGAGGTGCCGTTTCCATTTGTGGGAGGCTGGGTAGGCTGGATGGGATATGAAGCCCGGACTTTAGGAGGAGTGCCGGCTCATCAGTTGGGAGAAACCCCCGATATCACCCTCTGGTTCTGTACCCGTTTTGTGGTGCTGGACCGGGAAAAGGGAACGGGATACGTGGTGGCTTTGACGCCAGAACAAAGGCCCCGGGAGGCAGATCGCTGGATGACACAAACGCAGGAGAGGATTCTGAGCGATGTTCCCAAACCAATTTCACCAGACACAGGCCAACTCTTGAGCCCGATTCGACTCCGACATGAGGAGCAAGCCTACCTCCAACAAATCGCCCAAGCCCAGACCTTCATTCGAGACGGAGAGAGTTATGAAATTTGCCTGACCAATGAATGGGAAACCACTTACGCAGGCGATCCCCTGCACCTATACCATCATCTCCGGCAGGTGAATCCCGCGCCCTATGCGGCCTTTTTTCGACTTGGGGATCATACCATCCTCTCCTCTTCTCCAGAGCGATTCCTTCAAATGGAACCAGATGGGAGCATGTCGAGCAAACCGATCAAAGGCACCCTGGAACGCAGTGAAGATCCTTTGCTGGATGAGCAACTGCGGCATCAGTTAGCCAATAGCGAAAAAGATCAGGCGGAAAATCTGATGATTGTGGACCTGCTCCGCAATGACCTGGGAAAAGTAAGCGAAATAGGCTCTGTACAAGTCCCCAACCTGATGGAGATTGAGAGTTTTGCAAGCGTCCATCAAATGGTGAGTACCGTACAGGCCCAACTCCAGGCGGGGCTGACTCCCTGGGACGTGTTGGAGACGGCCTTTCCTGGTGGATCAATCACCGGAGCCCCCAAGCGCCGCACGATGGAACTCATTGACCAATTGGAACAGCGACCACGAGGTATCTATACCGGGAGTATCGGCTATGTGGGACTGGATGGACGGGCTGATTGGAACATCGCCATTCGCACCATCAGTTTGAATGGTCATAGCCTTCGTTTCGGAAGTGGCGGCGCCATTACCCACCTATCCGATCCGAAAGCAGAGTTTCGAGAAATCCTGATCAAATCCCTGCCCTTGTTGCGGGCCATTCAGGCCGCCTCGGGAAAGGCCCCGGAAGATTGGTCTTTCTTGTCTGGCATCGAAGCCACGGATTGGCCAGAATTATTCTACCCGAATCCGGTTGGGATTTCTTGAAGACATGAGCTCCTCTGGATCAGGCTGACTTTCCGGGTCTATCCGGCCAACTGAGTAGATATTCGAGAGCGATTCGACCCAGGAAATGAGGCGCTTCAGTTCGTCGGAATTGTGGACGTACAGGGTGAAGGTACCTTCGAACATGCCATCGTGTGATTCGATGGTAACTTTTCGGATGTTGAGTTTCATGCGCAGCGAGATGATCCGAATGAGATCATTGAGCATGCCTTGTTTGTCCAGCCCGACCACCCGAATGGCGGCCAGAAACTCTACGTTGCTCTGTCCTTCGGCCCATTTGGCTTGGATGATCCGCTTGCTAAAGGCTGACATCAGGGAAATGGCCTTTTTGCAGCCAGTCCGGTGAATCACGATTCGATCATCCTGATCGGCAAAGCCCAGGATTTCATCCCCCGGCAGAGGATTGCAGCACTTTCCCAGCAGATAGTGGTCAATGTCCTGATCTCGACTCAGGACCAAGGCATCTGGCTCTACTCCGATCTCCTCCAGGCGCTCGCTCATGCTCTGATAGTGCCGATCTTTTTTGGCTGATTCCAATGGGGGGACATCTTTGCCTTCCTTTTTCAGCTGGATGAAGTCCCAAATCTTTTCAGTATTGATGCGATGGGTGCCAAGCGCAAAAAAGAACGCCTCCAGGGTAGGCATCATGAAATACGCCAGCAACTCCTTGGTGAACGGATGGTCTTCGGTAACCCCATATTGCTGCGCCCGCCAATGGAATAAACGCTTGCCTTGCTCGATGACCTCTTTTCGCTCTTTCCGAAGGGCAATTTTGATGCGCTCTTTGGCGCGGGTCGTGTTCACAAAGCGAAGCCACTCCTTCTTAGGCTTGGCTTTTTTAGAGGTCAATACTTCTACTTGATCGCCCGGCCGGAGAACATATTCCAGGGTGACCACCTGATTGTTCACTTTGGCTCCGATGGCGGTATCCCCGATGCCAGAGTGGATTTTGTAGGCAAAATCCAATACACTGGAATTGCTAGGCAAGCGGATCATCTCTCCTTGAGGCGTAAACACAAACGCATCATTGGGCATGAGATTCTCCTTGAATTCTCGCACGGCCTCCAGGGCATTCAGGCTCGGATTTTTCAGGATGTCCCGAATCCGGCTGATCCATTCGGTCAAGGCTTCATCTTGAATTTCCCCATTTTCCTTGTATTGCCAGTGGGCGGCAATCCCCTTCTCGGCAATCTCATCCATGCGAGTGGACCGAATTTGCACTTCTACCCATTGCCCAGCCGGGCCCATCAGGGTGGTATGCAGCGACTCGTAGCCATTGTCCTTGGGAATGGTGATCCAATCGCGGAGCCGCTTGGGATTGGGGCGATACATGCCCGAAATCATGGAGTAGACCTGCCAGCAGTCATCTCGTTCCCGTCCATCCCGTGCTTCCAGAATGATGCGAATGGCGTATCGGTCAAATATTTCTTCAAAAGGGAGGCCCTTCCGAATCATTTTGGTGTGGATGGAATAAATGGTCTTGAATCGACTTTTGACGGTGAAAGCCAAGCCAGAATTGCGCAGACACTTGCGAATGCTTTTGATGAAGCGGTCGATGTAGGCCTGCGATTCGTTCCGACTGACGTAAAGCTTTCGCTCGATGTCGTGGTAGGTCGCTG
>JBCCCJ010000921.1:0-3369 GCA_039033615.1 Bacteroidota bacterium | reverse complement strand
ATGATTGTAGCCTTCCATTTCTGATTGCCAGATCAACTCGCCGCTTTCGAGGAAGTGCCATTTGTCATCGGTCGCCTCGCGGATATAGGTATCAGATGTTTCGGTCAGGAAGGTGCGGCTGGCTCCGGTAGCGGCATCGGCCATCAACAAATCCAGTTGATTTTGCAGCCGATTGAGGCGCATCAGGCCGAGGGTGTTGTCATTGACCCACTTGATGCGAGCGATGTACTGATCGGTCTCTTCCCCAATGTCAACGGTGGTGGTCTTGCCAGAATCAAGGTCGTAGATGTGAATGCTCACCACCGCATTGTCTTCCCCAGCCTTGGGATACTTGAAGACGTAGGGATCGGGATATAAACTACCATAGATGGGCATCTGGAATTCCCGCACCGCGCTTTCATCAAAGCGATAGAAGGCGATTTTCTTGCCGTCTGGCGACCATTTGAAGGCATCTACAAAAGCAAATTCTTCCTCATAGACCCAATCGGTCAAGCCGTTGATGATTTCGTTTCGTTTGCCGTCTGTCGTGACTTGGGTCTCTGCTCCGTTTGCCAAATCAGTGAAATACACATTGTTGTCCAATACGAAGCCTACCTTGCTGCCATCTGGAGAAAAGGCGGCATTGATGATCTTCTCACCCGAACGGATGGCCTGGACTTTCTTGCTGCTGCGATCCGCTACATAGACAAATTCCTGACTGGATCGGCGGTAGATAGATTCGGTTTGAGAAGCCAGTAGGAGTTGTTGTTCCCCTTCGGCAAATTCATAGGACTCTACCGTTTCTGGGACTTCCCCGCTCAACTGGGCAAAATCCAGGATGGCATCTACTTTCTGACCACTTTGAATGTTGTAGCGGTCAATGCCAGTCCCTTCCGCCAGGACACTGTAATATTGATCGTCTTCCATCCAGCGGAATGCAGAGGGACCATTGGGATAAAATTCGTAGCGCAACCAAATGCTTTCGAGGCTGACTTGATCGCTGGTGGATTGGGCCAGCAGGCCATGGAGGCTCCCGATCATCAGGAGGACCATCAAAGGATAAATTTTCATGTTGGGTGAGTTCGTCTTCATTCCCAAAGGTATCAAAAAGTAGGCAAGCTCACGGAATTTTCATTCCATTTTTCCACTGAAATGCCGTACTTGAGGCTTCATTCAAGAACGGCCTATTTTGTCCTTTTTCGCTAAAAACATCCGATTCCTTCGCGAGCAACGTGAGCTTACCCAGGCAGAATTTGCCCTCCTGGTGGATTTGTGGGAAGACACCATTGATCGATACGAGAAGAGCAAACTGGAGCCGGATCTTGAAACCCTGGTTCGCATTTCGGACTCCTTAAACGTGCCCCTCGACCATTTGCTCAAACGCAATTTGGAACTCCAGGATGCCCGCATTCAAGCCCGAAACATTCGCTTGATCCTCTTGGATGTGGACGGGACCCTGACCGATGGCGGGATGTACTACTCCGAATCGGGAGATCAGATGAAGCGCTTTTACACCAAGGATGGCCTCATCATCCATCGCCTGATCAGCCGAAAAAACCTGCAATTTGGTTTCATCAGCTCAGGCTCTACGGAATATTTGATGAAGAAGCGGGCCGAAACTCTGGGGGTCCAGCATTTGTACGCGGGTACCCAACCCAAGGTCAAGATCGTCGATCAGTGGCTAGCGAAGCTAAACCTACGCTATGAGCATCTCGCATATGTGGGCGATGATTTGAATGATCTTCCCTTGATCAAACAGGCAGGAATCGCTGCTTGCCCAGCCGACGCAGTACCAGCAGTCAAGCGGGCAGCCCATATCGTGTTGCACCGAAAAGGTGGCCACGGCTGCGTCCGTGAATTCCTGGAAGAGATTCTGGGCTATGATGTGGAAGAGTAGGAGAGAGAAAGAACACAGAGGTCAGATCGGTCCCCTGTCAGACCATTAGCTGAGCCTGTAATCAGGCTGATGCTTGTTCTTTGATTCTTCAAGTGTGCCGAATCCAATTCGGCGCTACATTTTGAACCCTGCTTCCTGAATACTTTTCCACCCCCTACGCCCCCGCCGGCGGGGGATAGCCTTGCCTGTGAACCCTGAACCCTGCTCCCTGTCTGCCTTTACCCCACCAACCCTTCCAGCCAATCTCCCACGCCATAAGAAATGGCGGCGGCAATGGCTCCCAGCGTCAGGGTCTCCAGGATTCCCCTCAGCAGATGAGAACCTGTGACCACCGCTTTCAACGCTCCAATGATGAGGAAAGCCAAAGCCGTGAGCAGGGAAGAAATCAGGAATACATTCCCATCGAGCGGAGAAAGGTAATCCAACACGTAGGTAAGGAGGGGCACAAAGCCGAAAATCAAGAACGACACATAGGTAGCCAACCCAACCGAAAGGGGAGAGGGAGCCTGGGATTGGTCGCCGTTCTCCAGGAGACTCAATTCTGCGACCCAGGTGGTTCGCTTTGCGGTGAGCACCCGCATGATTTCCTCCAATAAAGGACCAGAAAATCCCTTGGCACGATATACCTGAATCAAGGTTTCTCTTGCCCGGCCAGGCTGCTCCTCGATTTCTTGGGTCAATTTTGCTTTTCTGGCGGCGATTTGATCATTTTCCGAACGCTGGGCCAGATACGCGCCAATCGACATCGAAAATCCATCGGCCAACAAATTGGCTAAGCCCAGAATGATGATGACCCTGGCTTCCAGATTGGCTCCCACCGCTCCTGCTACCACGGCAAAGGTAGTGATGGCCCCATCTATGCCGCCATAGACCGATTCCCCTAAGTAGGTCTGGAGATATTGGTGGAAGGAAAAGGCTGGTTTCGTGGAGGACATGGGGAACAATTGAACCCCCAATTTCGGGTTTCTCAGGGACAATTCAGCCCCCCTTTGTTAAAAAATTGTAGGGGAATCATAAAGAAATCACGAGGCCAAATCTCGTGGAAATCGCCTGAAATTGCGGTAGTCGATAGTGGGTATGGTACTCATCTTGCCATGCTGGGGAGCTGGGCAGATTGCGCATGCGTTGACGATTGAGCGACCCGGAAATCAAACCGATCGGGAAAGACCATTCCAGGCTCATGCGATCATTGAGGCTGTATTGAATCATCGGTTCAATTCCGATTCCCAAACTGAAGGCGGTGAAGCGATACTGAATGGTGGAGCTTTCCTCGGTAGTGGCTGCCCGTTGGGAGGTCCCAATCCCGGCCCGATAGGCGAGGTACAATTGAAAATCCCCCCAGGCATGGATGCGTGCCCCATAGCGATAGGTGAAATTCAGGCCGATGGCGTTTTGTTGCTGCTGTCGGAGGTTCAAGCTGTCGAAGGAAGACGTAGATCTGCCATTGATCGAGAGTTCGCTGAGGCTGATTTCATGGAAGTCTCCGCCAATTT
>JBCCCJ010000920.1:0-3375 GCA_039033615.1 Bacteroidota bacterium | reverse complement strand
CTAGTCGTTCCCCCTCCATCGGTTACATCTACCCAATACATGCCAGAGGAAGTAATGGTAATGGTTTGAGAAGTCTCGGTGGTATTCCACACATAGGTCGCTCCCGCATTTCCAGCGTCTAAGACAGCGGAATCACAGGCGGACAGGTCTGGTCCCAAATCGACGATGGGTTGGGCCAACAGAGAGGAAATGCTTGCCAAAAGGAAGCAGGCAATGGTTGAGCAAAGAATTACACGACTGAAATGGTTGAAGCGCATTCTAACAAGAAAAATTGGTCAGGGGGAAAGGTAAGTTGGTTTGCTATCGGGTTATCGGGTTAACGGTCTCTTTGCCAAAGCAGTAAAGGGCTGGGGGAGTGGGCTGCAAGAAGATCTAGGGTAAACTCCTCTTCTTGATAAATGAGGTACCTGATCTTTCTTTCAATCATTGGTTCCGCCTTTTCAATCAATTCGATGAGATACCGTTGGTCGATATTGCCAATGAAAATCAGGTCGACAATGGAACTGTCAAGACCGCGCGAAAAATCTCCCACGAGATACACGCGTCTCACCTCGCCGAGGCCCTTGACTACAAATTCGATGATCTGATCCAGCCCTACATATTTGAGAACGATGTTGTGAACCTCCTTGAAGAGCGGGTGCTGGGTATTGGCCTGGAAGAATTTCTTATTTCCCTCGATTTCTGAGGAAAGCATGCCCGCATCTTCAAAACGATTGAGCTCTACCCTGATCGCATTGGTGGATTCCCCAAACTCGCTTTGGAGATTCCGCAAATAAGACTTTGCATTGCTGTTGAGGAAAAACTTCAACAACAACTTGATGCGAGTCTTGGAAGAAATAAGGGTCTCAATCATGTTCGTGTTTGAGTAGCAAAATTACTCAAAACCTAAAAGCCGCCAAATTTGGTGGCCAAAAATCTGGAAATGATGTAAGCTTATCGGAAAATTGTCGAAAAAACCTCCCCCGAATCCTTTGTTATCCAACCAGCCGTTGGAGTTGTTCAATCACGTAGGCTTGCTGCTCATCGGTCAAACTGGGAAACATCGGCAAACTGAGGCAGCTCGAGTAATACTGTTCTGCATGTAGGAAATCCCCCTTTTTCCACCCTTTGTCTCGGTAGAAAGGCTGAAGGTGGAGGGGGATATAATGGATTTGGGGATAAATTCCCGCTTCTCTCAGCCCATCATATACTTCCTTTCGGTTGGGAACTTGGACCACATATAGGTGATAGGCAGACCGTTGCCAGGGCAATTGGGAAAAAGAGTGAATGCTGCTCCCTGCAAAAGCTTCGTCGTAGCGTTTGGCAATGGCGCGTCTGCGTTCGACGCCTGCCTGAGCTCCCTCTAGCTGACTGATTCCAAGCGCTGCCTGAATATCCGTCAGGCGATAGTTGTAGCCGAGGTGCTGCATTTCGTAATACCAGCCCCCGTGGTTCTCTGTGAGTAGGCCTGGATCACGGGTGATCCCATGGTGCCGCAATTGGCGGATTTTATCGAGCAAAACCTCGTTCTGGCCGGTTACCATGCCGCCTTCCCCGCAAGCGATGTGTTTCACCGGATGAAAAGAGAAAATGGAAAGATCTGCATATCTGCCGTTTCCACATCGCTGCCATTCGCCCTGTTGATCTTGGTATTGACTCCCGGGTGCGTGGCAACTGTCCTCAATGAGCCAAAGGTCAAATTCGTCAGCGAGGGCGCGGAATTCATCCATTCGCACTGGACTTCCCATGAAATCCACTGGGATGATCCCCTGAAAACTTCCCTTCGGAGAAGTCGTTAAGAGCTCACGCACCGCCTCAATATCTAAGAGTCCCGTTTGGGGATCTATGTCGGCGAAGTGAATGTCTCCTCCCGCGTACAGAACGCAATTGGCACTAGCCGCAAAGGTCAAGGGACTGGTGATGACCTTGTGACCAGCTTGTACACCCAGCGCAAGGGCGCACAGATGGAGCGCTGCGGTACCATTGGAAACAGCCACCCCTCCCTTGGCACCCACATAAGTCGCAAATGCTTCTTCAAATTGACTGATTCGGGGACCCTGGGTGAGGTAGGGATGAGCTAATGCCGCTAGCACAGCTTGTTTGTCCGCCTCACTGATTTGTTGGCGGCCATAAGGAATGGGACAAAAGGTAGGAAGCATAGGAGGTAGGATTGAGTAGAAAAATTACTCAATTTAAATTAGAATATCTCTTTGTAGTTACTGGCCTTTGGTGACCAGGCCTTCAGACAGGTGGTAGGATTCTTCGCTTTCCGGGCAAATGGCTACCCCGCTTTCGTTGAACTCCAACCGATGGCCATATTCGCTCATCCAACCCAATTGTCGCCCAGGGTTGCCGACGATTAGCGCATAGGCAGGAACATCTTTGGTAACTACAGTACCGGCTCCAATGAAGCAATGATGACCGAGGGTGGTACCACATACAATGGTTGCATTGGCTCCGATGGTCGCACCTTTCTCCAGGTGAGTCTTGGCATATTGTCCTTTTCGGACTACCGAACTCCGAGGGTTTTTGATGTTGGTGAATACCATGGATGGCCCGAGGAACACATCATCTTCACAGGTTACGCCCTGATAAATAGAGACGTTGTTCTGTACCTTCACATTGTCTCCCAATACCACACCCGAGGCAACGAATACATTCTGTCCCAGGCTGCACCCACTGCCGAGTTTGCTGTTGGACATCACGTGGCAAAAATGCCAAATCTTGGTACCTGCCCCAATCTCAACGGGTTCTTCTACGAGCGCGGTTTCATGTGCGAAATAATCTGCCAAGATGTTCTGAATGGTTAAGAAGTAGGAAGAATCGAAAACCAAAAATACATGTCTGTTCGCAAAAATCAGACCTTAGGTAATATTTTTTCCGCTTTTGAGGAATTCTTTATCTCCCTCGATAGAATTGCTGGATCGCATGGATGATTTGGGTTTGTTGGGAATCGGTCAAGCTGGCATACGCAGGCAGGCTCAGCCCCTGATGATACAACTCCTCACTGGTTTTTTTCCCTTGGTGGAGATGCCTGTTCTTTTGATAAGGGGGTAACTGTTGTAGGGGCATCCACAAGGGGCGACAACCAATTTGATGTTCCATCAGATGGCTTTGTAGCTCTTTTCTATTGGAGAAAAGCCCGGTTGGAAGCCATCCATTCGCTTGGACGTGCTCCAAAGCGAGAGGAAACCGGGCAAATTCTGCCAACTCCATCTGATAGCGAGCGAGGAGATCCCGTTGCCGTTGCAGGATGTGAGGGAGTTGCTCCATCTGGGCTAAGCCCACTGCCGCTTGGAGATTGGACAGGCGGAAATTGTAGCCTACTTGATCATGGAAATAATTTGCCCCCGCTACCTTCGCTTGATTGATCAAGTGCCGTGCCTGGTCTGCTAG
>JBCCCJ010000919.1:0-3376 GCA_039033615.1 Bacteroidota bacterium | reverse complement strand
CAGATGCGTTGCCTGAATTGAAACGCCTGAAGAAAATCCTTACCGACAACCCCAATATCATCATTCAATTGGGATCACACACTGATCAGAATGGTGGGGTAGGCTACAACAAGGATCTCTCAGAGAATCGAGCCAAAGCGGTGGTGAAATACCTGGCCGAAAATGGCATCAGCCCAGGTCGTGTGTCTTGGGTTTGTTTGGGGAAATCTCAGCCGCGGGGGTATACTGAATTGAACGATCAGGACGAACAAGCCAATCGCCGGACGGAGTTTCAGATTTTGTCGATTGACTTCGAATAACACTCAATATATCTACTTGTTGACAGGCAAAGCTGGAAGCTTTGCCTGTTTTTTTTGTGACCTGCGCAGCTTTTTGTCGCAAATGGTCGTATAGATAAGTAGAATGCTTCATGTCTTGTACTTTCCAGCAGTTTGCAGGCAAAAGCGTTCATTTTTTTACACTACCTACGTCCAAGTAACAAAGCTCGCTACATAGGCTCGGATAATTCTTCCGATCCATGTTGCTTATCTGAAACCCGTTTTTCAGTTAGAATTTTTTTTGCACCATGAACAAACTCTCTCCGCTTTGGTCTAGGATTTCCCACAGTTTACCTGTGCAGTTGCTCAAGCAGCAGTTTCAGCAACAAAAAGGCTTGCTGATCTTTTGGGTGCTTCTCCTAGCGCTGGTCTACGGGGGATTGGGGAAAGGTTTTGGCGGTGCATATTTATTTTTGGAGCCGGAGTATCTGGGGCAAGAAAACTTCTGGAGTAATTTCATCATCGGCTCAGCGCTGGGAGCCTTTTTGTTTGCCTATGCCATCACCCTCTACATCCATGAGAGCTATCGCTTCCCCTTTGTGGCGATGACCCAACATCCCTTTTACCTGTTTTCCTTCAACAACTTCCTGCTTCCAGGTGGTTTCCTCACGTTATTTTTTGCTCAGTTCTTCCAATATCACCTAGCCATTCAAGGCGGGTTCACCCTATTGGTATGGGAGAAAAGTCTGGGCCTCCTGTTGGGGATTTGCGCGGTCTTTATGCTATCGGCCACCTATTTCTTTGCCAACAAGAGCTTTATTCAGCGCTTTGGGAAAAAGCTGGAAAAGGGGCTAGCTCAACATCAATCCGAGAAAAAGCGACAACTCATCCTCGATAAAGCCCGCGATGCCTGGAAGCATCCCCAGGATACCACCCATTATTTGGTGTTTCCGTTTCGCTTCCTCAAGGTGGCGGAATTGAAAAACGCGCCCTTTCGCAGCATTGTCAAAAGCCTGAGTGAGCATCATGGGAAATTGCTGCTGATGCAAATTGCCACGTTGGGTTTCATCGCTGGCCTCGGCTTGCTGGACACTCACCCTCGGTTTCAGATTCCAGCTGGTGCGAGTTTCCTGCTGCTTTTTTCGCTGATCATCATGATCATGGGGGCCATCCAATTTTGGTTTCAAAAAGCAGGGACCGTAACCTTTGCGGTGGTCATGGCCCTGGGAATTGGCTACAACCATTTTGATCTGCTTCACGACACGAATCAGGCTTTCGGGATGGATTATGAAGTCTGCCCCGCAGAATATACTGATGCCAAACTAGATTCCCTGAATGATGATGCGCAACTCTTAGCGGATCGGGTGCATACCTTAGAGAGCCTAGATCGTTGGTTGGCGCACCATCAGGCCGAGCATGGGGCAGGGTCCAGACCAAAGGCGGTATTCGTTTCTGCTTCTGGTGGGGGTATCCGTTCTGCTCTATGGACCTTTCAGGCTCTGCAGCACTTGGACAGCCTCACCGCTGGAGAGCTTTCAGAGGACATTCGCTTGATGACAGGAGCGTCTGGTGGGATGTTTGGACAAAGTTACTTCCGGGAGTTGCTGATGCGGCGGCAACTGGGAGAATCCATGGAAATGCAGAGCCCCGCATATCGGGAAAACATTTCCAAAGACCTCCTGAATCGCATCACCTTCAGTGTACTGACGGATTTGTTCCTGCCGAATCGCAAGGTCTCCATCGGTGCTCAGAAATACTTTCGGGAAACAGGTTTTGCGTTTGACGACCAACTGGCGACAAATCTGCCGGAGTTGAACCAACGCCGCTTGGGCGACTACGCCCGCCATGAAGCAGACGGCTTGATCCCCAACGTGATTCTCACGCCCACGATTTTGAACCAAGGCCGGCAACTGTACATCTCTGCCAGTCCGGTATCTTTCCTGACCCGACCAAATCGCATCACCGATCGCTTTGCTTCCCGTTCCAAAGGGGTTGAGTTTCGTCGCTTTTTTGCAGAACAAGCCGCAGACAGCGTGTTGATGACGACTGCGCTGCGCATGAATGCGACCTTCCCTCTGGTGCTGCCCCTGGTAGAGTTGCCCAGTGAACCGGCCATGACGGTCATGGATGCTGGGGCCATCGACAACTATGGAGCAGCCACCGCAGTTAAGTATCTATTCGAGTTCAAAGATTGGTTTGCCGCCAATACGTCCGGGGTAGTGTTCATCCAAATTCGGGACAACGGTCGGCGGGATCCCATCCGGAAAGCGGCTGCGAAACATCCGATCAGTCGATTGACTGCTCCTTTGGATGGCGGGTATTACTCCATCGTCCAGGCCAAGGATATGCAGGGAGACTACCTCTTTGAGTTTGTGCACGAATGGTATGATGGCCTGGTAGAAGTCATTCCCATCGAATACCCTCAGGAAACCAGTTCTGATCCGGCCTCTCTGAGTTTTCACCTGACCAAATTGGAGAAAGCAAACCTCCGAAAAGCGTTGAAAACCCCGCAGAATGTCGCTTCCTTTCAATTAATTGAGGAAATCTATTCCCCTCATTTGTTGGCAAGGGTAGAGTAATCAAGGCCAGTCTTGAACATTCCCCTTTGCCGCCCGCCGCTGAATCAACAGCCGGAGCAGGGCATTGAATCCTCCAATGAAGAGGGTGCCTACCACAATTTTGATGATCAGACCAGGGAGTAAACTTTTGATGACTTCAGGCAGGATTTTCCAGCCACTCATCCACCCCAACCATAGGCAGCCAATTAGCAAAATCAAGTCATGCCCCACCACAAAGGTGACAAACACGCCGAACCAGGTTTGGCCCCACTTGCTTGCTGCCATTTTCCCCACTAGCCAGGTCGCCAGCACGAAACTGATCAGGAACCCGCCACTCGGTCCCCACAACTTGTCGATGCCAGAAGACCCTTCTGCAAATACTGGCAGACCCACAAATCCCAGGATGAGGTACAACAGGGCTGCAATTCCCCCACGCCATGCGCCGAGAATCATGCCGATCGACAAAAGAATCAGGGTTTGGAGGGTAATGGGGATTTCTGTTCCAGAGAAGACCCCAATGGGAGCAACCAGCGCACACACCAAGATCGCAAGGATCACCTT
>JBCCCJ010000918.1:0-3384 GCA_039033615.1 Bacteroidota bacterium | reverse complement strand
CTATGACAATCTCGCCAAGCTGTCCTACAAATCGCTGACAGTGGTGGTCGATGCCTGTTTCAGTGGTACCTCGGATCGGGGAACCCTGATGCCGCAGGCTTCTCTGGTACGAGTCAAATCCAGCAAGGGCGTCCTGAAGGATCCCAAGGCCATGATTTTTACCTCGGCCAGTGGCACCCAAATCGCCTCTTGGTACCCAGAGCAATCTCACTCTTTGTTCACCTACTATTTCCTCAAAGGCTTGCAAGGAGCGGCCAATACCGATCGCAACCGCAGTCTGAGTCTGGAGGAAATGCAAACTTATCTACAACAGCAAGTGCCCTATCAGGCTCGCCGGATGAAAAACCGGAATCAAACCCCGGAAGTCTATGGTCAGTCTGACAACGTACTCCTTTCCTATTAATCTTCAACCAATCACAATTTTTCCAAATCATATTGAGCTATGAACATGATGAAATCATTCCCCCTCGCATTGGCCATATTGCTTTCCTTTGTATTGGCAACTCCCATCCAAGCCCAATTGAGCTTGCGCAAGGACAACCCCAAAAAGGAGCGCAAAGTCGCTGACAAAGAAGAAAAAGCGGCCATCAAAAAAATCAAAGAGAAGGCTGTCAAAGAAGCCCGCAAAGAAGCCAAGCGAATTGGCAAAAAAGAAGGCTTTGTGATCTTCCCCGGGAGCCTACCCCTAGACAAGCAGTTGCAGCACGTATGGATCAAGCAGTACGAAGAAAACACCAACGGAACTCCTAAGTACATCTTTGCGGACGGAAATGGCGTAGGCAAAATCCAAACCGCTGCGGAAATGCAAGCCATGGAAGCCGCTAAGCTGCAGTTGGCGGGACAAATCTCCAACGAAATCAACCAGATCATCGAAGCCAAAATCGCCAATGACCAGTTGGATCGCGAGTCCGGCAACAGCTTGAGTAAATTTGTCGCAGGTTCCAAGAACTACATCATCCAGCACCTTGGATACGTTCGTCCAGGCTTCAAAGTCTACCGCAACGTCGGCAAGCGCGACATCGAGGTATTCGTGAAGTTGTACTACAACTCCGAAGAAGCCTACGAAGCGGCTGAAAAAGCCCTGCAAGCCAAGGCTCGCGCAGAACTGGAAGAAGAAGCCGACGAGTTGATCGACGAATTGAACGAGCTGTTCGACCGCTAACATTTTTCAAGGAACAGGGATCAGGGTTCAAGGATCACCTATGGTCATGCATTCAATTCCATGGGATCTGCTCCTTGTACTTTGATCCCTGACCCCTGTTTTGCTCCGAAAACCCAACCCCTGATCTGCCCCCATGAAACCCTATTTCCTAACGATGGTCCTGATTCTGTTCCTGGGTGCACAAGCCCAGGCGCAGAAGACCAAAAAATCCACTGGTGAATACCAACTCAATCTGACGGAATCTACCTTCAGCGAAGCCGAAGCCTGCCAGCAGTGCAAGGAATTGGCCATGATTGAAGCCATTGAAAAAGCCTTCGGTCGAGTCATCCTCCAGGGAAATTCGACCATCATCGAAAATACCTACACCGGAGAAACCACCGAAACTACCCAGATCTTCAACATGATCGCCGAGACCTACGTCAACGGCGACTGGCTCAAAACGATCGACGAGTCCTGTGAGCGATTCACCGAGTCAGGAGAGTTCTGGATTCGGTGCAAAGTCAAAGGGCAGGTGCAAGAACTGGTGCAACCCAAACTAGATTTGCAGGTCTATACCTTAGACTGTGAGGAACCCTCCTGCCAGACCTCAGAATTTCGGGATGGAGAGTCTTTCTTCGTTCGAGCAAAGAGTCCAGTGGATGGCTACCTGACAGTTTACCTAGCCGACGATGCGGTTGCTCAGCGGTTGTTGCCCTACCGGAATATGCCTCGTAAGTTGATCAATGGCGTAAAAATCAAAGGAGACCAGGATTATGTGCTCTTTAGTCAGGCCAAAGATGAACTTGATCTGAGAAGCTACGTAGACGAGTACGAGATGTACGCTGTTTCATCTGTGGATCACAACCGTTTGTATGTCATCTTCAGCGAAAAACCTCTGGTAAAACCTGCTCTTTCCCAAAGCGAAATCGAAGAGCAACAAGAAATGCCAATGGAGCTGGATGCACAAGCCTTTCGTCGCTGGCTAGCCCAACAGCGGCAGTACAATCCCGACATACAGGTCGCCCGGCTGGATGTAACGATCCGGCAGTAAGGAACGCGAAGGAAATAACAGTCCGATTTTACGCAGAGATCTTGTTCGCAGCAAAGAAAGACAAACCGAGTTTGGTGGGCCAAATGAGGCTTTTTCTGACACCGGATGCGGGCAAGAGAGCAAGTCAAAATCGAAAGTTATTGAGTAAGCGTTCCCAAACATTCACTTTTATCTCTCTCACAATGAAACAGTTCCTTTCATTCGGGCTGCTCTTGCTGTGCCTGATTCCGACTACCTATGCCCAAAGCTGGCAGGAAGAAATGGATCAAATGCAGGAGCGATTGGACCAGCGTCGCCAACATCAACAAGCTCGCATAGACCTTCGCTACGCCAACCAAATGCGGCGACTCTGGATTCAAATGTCGCTGGACCGCAGCCCAGATGCGCCCTTGGCCCCAGATCCGGATCTGCCCAGGGTCTATGATCCCGCAGCGCCAATTCAAGTGCCTGGCAGCGAAATCATGACCACGCCCGAGGAACTGGGACCTCCTGCTCAAATCGCCAGTGAACCCGTGATGCGCCAACCTGCCGATTTGCCGGAAGTGCCCGCAGAAATCAGCAAGGATATGACCCGCCTCAACCGCCAATTGCAGGCCGAGTATTTTGGGACGCAAGTAATCATGAAATACGACCCCAAGATGGAGTTCAGCCTGGGGGCTCGCATCACCGAAGACCGCATCGCCAACTATTGGGAGCAATTGGAAGGCTCAGAGCATGAATTGTTCATGTATCAGGTGCTTCGTCAAGCTCGGAGCATGCGCCTGAATGATTGGGGCTTGTGTCAGCTCATTCATGCTTCCGCCAAAGAACTCTACCCCAACGATAAGAACGCTCAAGTCCTCTTTTCTTGGTTCTGTCTCTCCAAAGCTGGCTATATCTCTACCGTCAGCTACGATCGGGACAATCTCTACCTGATGTTGCCCACCAAACAGACCCTCTACGGCAAGGTATTCCTGCGCGGCAAACAGCATAAACTCTATGCCATTGATCTGGATGGAAGAGAGCTGAACCTCGACAAAGCCAAGGTCTTCAAGCAAAAATATCCCGAAGCCAACCGGGTCCTGGACTTGCGCCTGACCGAGGTGCCTCGATTCAAAGGTCGTAAGCGTAGCAAAACCCTGAAGGTGCAATACTACGGGACTACCTATGAAGTGCCCCTTTCGCTCGACAAAAACCTGATTGACTTCTACCG
>JBCCCJ010000917.1:0-3394 GCA_039033615.1 Bacteroidota bacterium | reverse complement strand
TCATGTTTTTCGCGTTACGAACAACTAGCCTTTCTCATCTCACCATCCATTCATCCATCAAGACCCCTGCCGATTGCCCAACGAACAAATCATAGTCGGGGATGCCAGCAGGCACATGGACGGTCAATCGCAACCAAGCAGTGAAGGTGTCCGGAATCTCCTGCAAATATCGTCCTATCATGGGCAGCTGAGCTTCCGTATTTGGATGGGGAAATGTTTGTCGGATGATTGGAAAAAAGGTCTCCCCGTCATTGGAGGCGGATAGTTCTATTTGCTCTGGAAAGAAGGCTTGCAACCAGGGGCGATACAAAAAGCCCAGTTCCACTTCCCGAATCCGCTTCCTTTCTCCCAAATCCAGGGTCAGATGCAAGGGCCCACGACCTCGGTAGCCAGTCCAACCATAACTGGAATCCTCGCTCGGCAATTGGCCATTGATGAGTTGGGACACATCGGGCCCAAAATAGGTCTCCGAAGCGGGTGCCAGCTGGATCTGCGCCCCTACGCCCAGGTGATTCAGAAAGCGCTGTCGATACGGCAAGCCCAATACTTCCCTACCGACAAAGGCTTGCGCCACAATTTGGGCGTCTTCTATCAAGGGAATCGGTTCTCTATAGCGCGGAGAATCTTCCATGAGCAAGCCGTCGATGTCGTACCTCACGATCACATCGGGGATCGGCGGCGGAATCAATTCGCAATAAGCTTGCCCATCTTTGAGAAAAATGTTCCCTTTCACCGAAAGCATGTGAGGCGCGACATTCAGACCTGCCGCTTTCATGGCGGGGAATTGAGCGATCAAGCGGGTGGAAAAACTCGCCCAATCCTTGTGCGCTGGTTGCGTCCAGGCGACTTCTGCCAAGGCACACAGCCGTGGATGAATCATGTAGTTCAGCTTCTCAGCAGTGCGGATGTATTCGGTCCAGACGTTGGCCTGCACGCCTAGCACATTCGCGGCTTCCGCCTCTGAGAGAGCCGAGTCTTGCGGCTCGTAGCTGTACACCTTCTCTACTGGTAAAAAACTATCTATCGCCAGGGGTTCGCTGGCCGGATCTCCCTGGTAATAATCAAAGTAGGTATGGGTCGTGGGGGTCATGATGACGGGATGGCCCATTTTGGCAGCTTCGATTCCGCCAGCTACGCCTCGCCAGGACATCACCACGGCATCAGGGGCGAGCCCGCCTTCCAGGATTTCATCCCACCCCACCAGAGAGCGGTCGTGCTCCTTCAGAAAGGTTCCCATTCTGCGAATGAAGTAGCTCTGCAATTCGTGCTCGTCTTTCAAGCCTGCTTGTTGGATGAGTTGCTGGCAAAACTCACTTCGCTGCCACTGCTGCTTCATGCATTCATCTCCGCCGATGTGGATGTATTGCCCGGGAAATAGGTCCATGACCTCCAGGAGGACATTCTCCAGAAAGCGAAAGGTCATTTCCGAGGGCTCATATACCGCTTCGAAAATGCCCCATTTGGTGGCGACCTCAAAGGGGCCAGGCACACAACCCAGTTCTGGATATGCGGCCAAGGCAGACAGGGCATGGCCGGGCATTTCGATTTCCGGCACTATGATGATGGCTCGTTCGGCGGCGTAGGCCACCACTTCCCGAATCTCCTCCTGCGTGTAGAAGCCTCCGTAGCGCTGCCCATCAAACTGATGCGGCATTTCCCGGTAGTGGCCCAACATGGTTTCTTTTCGCCAAGCACCCAGTTCGGTGAGTTTGGGATACCGTTTGATCTCGATGCGCCAGCCTTGATCATCGGTGAGATGCCAGTGAAAGCGGTTCAATTTCCAGCGACTCATCCAGTCGAGCTGCTGTTTGATCACTTCGACGGGAAAGAAATGGCGGCACACATCCAGGTGAAGGCCCCGGTAGGAAAAGCGAGGCTCGTCCCCAATCGAAACATGGGGCAAATGCATCTTGCCTTCGGGATCGACCTGAATCAATTGCCGGAGGGTTTGGATTCCATAGACCAGACCCGAATGGTCCGAGGCAGATATCGAAACCCCAGCCCTGGAAATCTCCAATTGATAGCCTTCCGGGGGAAGCTCGGATGAAGTAGCGAGGCGAATGTCCGACTCTCCAGGTTCGGACATCAACTGCAGTTCTTTCCCAAATATTTCTCGCAGGCTTTGGCCTACCCAATTCTGATCGGATAGCCAATCAGGTGGTCCCCAAAGAGTGGGAGTGGCAGGACAGAACCAAGTTTCAGGGAGTTGCGCCAGTCGATTGGGCAGCGGCAAGAGGGGCAGGCGGGTAGCATTCATAGAACGAAAAAGGGAACATGCGGAATCAAACTCAAAGATCAAGAAAGAAGACCGGACGGATCAAATGGGAGCAGGAATTCTGTCAAAAGGTCCCTACTGATCCAGAAAAAGGCTAGTACAAGCGGCAATTTCGCAAAATCATGTAATAATTCGGAGGAAAATTAACAGATAATGAAAGAGGGATGCGGTAATTTTAACCTTTGAAGGATCGAAAAACACAAAACTTACTTACAAAAATTGAATTCTGAATTTCTCTGATTAATTTTTGATTCACAAAAAATCATAATCGGCTTCTTCATTTTTCAGTTTTTAAGCATCTCTTTCAAAATCGAGTCTTTTTTCACCCATCACTGCCTTAAGATACGCACATTCATTGCCTTTCCTCGATAGATTATCCTGAATTCCAAACGCTACCCCATTATGGATTTATACAAGATCATTAGCCAACTGACCGACGAAGAGTTTGAAGAAATCCACGGAACTTTTACTGCAAACAAAGCAGACAAAAGTGCCGCCTTCTTGAGCATCATTCGGGCCAACCCAGAAACGCCAGACAAGGAGTTTCTTCAATCGCGCGATATTTCCCCCTCCGCCTTCTACGTGTTGAAATCTCGCCTCAACCAGAAAATCGAGAATTTCCTGCTCAATCGGGTGGGCGACCCCAACCTGCACATCATGCGGCGGGTGCTGGCAGTCAATGACTTGGTATTCAACAATCCCCGGGAAATCTCGATCGCAGCCCTGCGGCGCTTGGAAAAGGAATTGCTCAAATTTGACTTCCCTTATGGACTGATGATTGTGTACAAGGAATTGCAAAACCTGCATGCCTTTGACGAAAATCACACCTATTACAAAAGCCGCTACAACCAGCAGGTAGCGTATGCCGTCGCCATGGATAAGGCCGTGGATTTGGTGGTCAGCTTTTTCCGTTCCTTCGATATGTTTTTCCTGGGCCGCAAGGAAAAGGATTATCAGGACATGATCCGGACGATGGAGAAGATTGACAATCTCAACAATCTCTACGAGTCCCATCGTCTGTACATCTTCAAATCCGTCATTCACATCTTTGCCAAACTCTTCATCGATATCCCGGAAACCATCCGCTGCGAGGTAGAAGATTTGGAATCCATGTTCGAG
>JBCCCJ010000916.1:0-3395 GCA_039033615.1 Bacteroidota bacterium | reverse complement strand
CCCTTCTTGGACATTCAGGAAGGCAAACTCTCGCCTTCCGTGGTCCCCACTTGGTATGGCGGTCTGCCTGTTTCCTTGAGCTACCGGGGCTTCGGCTGTTCGATTCTGATTCATGGAGAAAGTGGACGCAGCATCCTCCGCCTCCCAACCACCCACAGCCCGGAGTCTCCCATTTTGCCAGAGATGATCGAAACCATTCACGCCTTGCGGTTCCAACAACTGCAATTCAGCTATGAATTCCCCCAGGCGAAACTCAGCGGCAGCTTCCTGGATCGCCTCCGTCTGAATCTCCAAGGCCAAAACTTGGCCTTGTGGAGCAATTACTCCGGCTTCGATCCAGAAGTCAATCTCCTGGGGCAACATCCTCTTTGGATGCCGGGCATCGATCAAGGTGCTTTTCCAAGACCTACCGGAGTCAGTCTGGGGGTAGAACTATTTTGGTAAGTCGCTGTGGTTTGGGACGCTGTCCTGAGTGGGTGTAGTGATTGCCATCGGCAAGCATGACACGTAATGCTGAACCGATGAATGACAAATGCTGAATGAAAAAGGAACAGCAATTGCCCCTCGGTCTTCCGAGATCGAGGGGATTTTCCAATTAATAGATTGCCATACGCTTGGTACCCTTTCCCGCACAGCCCCTGTTTTCCCGCTAAAAGTAAAACGCCCCCCTTTTCGATGAAAAGAAGTAGGCTGATGTAGCTTGGGACTCCGTCCCGAGAAAGTGCCCGAATTGCCATCGGCAACCATGGCGCTAAATATCGAACCGACGAATGACAAAGGAAAAGCATGTCAGATGATCCTCACTATGAAGAGATATTTCACAAAACAGATTCGTACCTACTTGAAGGGGGTTTCAATAGGATGCGTGGCTCTATTCATACTAGGCATGGGAGTTTCTTGTCAACCACCAATGACTCAGATCGAAAAAAACTTGAACGTAAAATTACACGGAGTCCCCTATAGTAAGCTTGAACTAAGAGCCGATCATACCTTTATTGCCGATTTTGGCATAAATTCACATAGCTCTGGAACTTGGCGAGTATCTGGAAAAGATACCTTGCTTTCTAGCAAGTATACATTATGCTGCATGGAGGGAGAGGCAAACTACAGCCAAAATCAAGAGGCAGATAGTACGATCTTTATGCTGACAAAAATAGAATCAGGAGGCCCTGGTTTATCATTCCTTGTATTATCAGGTCCCCAAATAAAAGACACCATTTGGCCAAGTCGGTCTCATAAAAAATCGGAAGCCTACACTTCTTTTCACTTGGTGGACAATTTTACCCGTGCAGTTACAGATTCCTTCACCTACACCTGGAGTGATACCATTTTCATTACCTATGACTACCGAAGTGGAAGGTATCTGTTCTTTGAGGATGCCAGGCTAAGCAAGATTAAGAAAAAATTGCCACCTCCCCGTTTTCGCAGATGAGAGATCCGTTTCCATATCTATCAGAGTTTCCATTGAACAGATATATATCTGCTACGCTTATTCACCTCCCCATGGGCACCGAATACTGCCTTTCCCACACAGCCTCGTTTTCCCTCTCAAAGGAAAACGACCCCCTTTTCGATGAAAAGAAGCAGCCAATCAATAGATTGCCATCTCGACGAAGGAGAGATCTCTTGTGGCTTCCGACGATGTCCATTAGCAACCAGAGATCCCTCGCTCGACGCTCGGGAAGACAAGCGAGACTATACCCTTTCCCGAACAAAGGAAAATCACCCACTGTTCGATGAAGAGAAGCAGACTAAGGTAGCCTAGGACTCTGTCCCGAGAAGAAGACTTTTTCTCCCTAGCACCTCATGACCTTCTCATAAGGAAAGCATAAGAGCAAACGAGAAATCCAGCATCTTTTCCCTACTTGCTAGAAATCAAGGTAACCTAACCCGCTCATGAAAAAGAGTCGTTGTAAGATGCTCGCAATCTTTTTTGTGATAGGTAGCATCCATCAGTCTCTAACGCTCGCCCAAGGCTTCTATCTTGATTCTACCAAGATCGACATTGTTGGAGAGCCCATATTGCTGGACCTGAACCATGATGATTATCCTGATCTATTGGTTCTCAACACCAGTCGTTCGAGATATCGGTCCTCGGCAAAACTCTTTATAAACCAGAATGGTGTTTTTGTGGAGAAAAAGAAATTCCTTCAAAAGAAAAGGAAGGAGAAATTTGTCTTCGAAGGCAGTGCAGATGTCAACAATGACTCGTTTATAGATCTATTATTTTCAACAACTGAGAATGGCAAGTATTATTTGTGCGTATTTCTGAATGACGGAAACGCATATTTTGCCATGACTCAGAAATTTGAACTGGGAAGATCTGCCTATCATGTTGCTTTTGCGGATTTGAATGGGAACGGCTACCAGGATGTAGCCATTAGCCATGGAAGACGAGCGTTCAATTGGATTTCGATCTTTGTGAACAAGAATGGAGTATTCGAGAAACAAGAGGAAGTAGCGATACCCGGTGAAGTGAATGATCTAAAGAGCATCATCCATCAACCAAACAAGAACGGCCAGCTAGTGATATATCATAAAAAGCAACCTGGTCAAGAGTATCTTAGTCTCCTGGGGGTTGAAAAAGGCAAACTCATGATCACCCACTCTACAGGACTGGGTAAATACTTCATCAAGTCATCCATACAAGTGCTCTATTCTGAGGATAAGCAAGAACCTTCCGTCATATTGAACGGACTTGGACGAGAGAGGGGGGTAATTCGATCTTCGAAGGGAAAATTAACCATCCTTTCTTATGCTGTATCAAATGATGAGCTCATGCTAACCAGAAGCCAAGAAGTAGACTCCATAAGGTTTCTAGATTATTCTACCGGGCATTCCCCATTCATTCATCAAGGGGAGTATTACCTCTGCCTACATGGCCAAATGGTACTTCACAACACCCTTCTGAAGGAAAGTAATACAGGAATTGAATCCGTAGAAATTGACGATAGCTCCGAAGCATTGTGTTTTGAACCTATTCTCGAGCTGGACCTTGACAGCTTGGATGATATGGATTTTATCACCCTCACGACTCCTCCCAATGTCTTTTACATCACCCGTTCAGCTACAGGGGACATTGACAATGATGGGGACATCGACATTGTGGTCACAAGGGAGGAATTTGGGGCATGCGAGAAAGAGGGCATATATTTTTTGAAGAATGATGGCCTTTAAAAAAATGATTCTTGGATAGTTTTTTACGAGGTTCCCCCCCTCACCGGCACACCGTCACCGTCCCCGCCTGCTGCTCCCATCTTACTCCCCCTCTTCCTTGATATTGATAGCGGAGCAGCCAGGTATAGACCCCTTCGCTGCCGGCAGCAGGATCGGAGCCATCCCAGGCGCTAGACAGATCGCTGCTTTGGAAGACTCCGAGCGAATGCCGATCTTCT
>JBCCCJ010000915.1:0-3396 GCA_039033615.1 Bacteroidota bacterium | reverse complement strand
GCAGTTTTCTCTCTCGTGGCTGATCGCCAGTCTATTGCTTTTGCCCCTATGTTCTTTTGGCCAATTTGAGGCTCTGGAGATCCGCTACGGGGTGGCTTTTCAGCAGAATTTTGCTGCTCAGATTAATTACAATCCATTGATTCCTCAGGATGGTAGGTTTCAGTGGAATAGTTTGCATACCTATGGGCTTGGCGCTTTTTATGAAAGAAGCTTGTCTCCTAAGTGGAGCGTGGAGCTATATGCGGCTTATCAACTGAAAGGCTATCGGGAAATCGCGCAATTGGCAGAGGTGGGGATTCCCAATTCGTTTCGGGAAAATGAGTTTCACAATCGCTTCCGATACCTGAGTGTGCGGGTGCATCCGACCTATTATCTTTCTCATTCCCATCTTTTTCGCCCCTACCTCTCTGCTGGCCTCCAGGGGGATTTTCTACTCAATTATGATCTGGCCAGTGATCGCTACCCGATCAATCTATTTTATCCGGTCAATGAATATGGAGATTTCCGAAGATGGTCCATAGGCTATGTTCTCCGGGCAGGAGTTCTCCTGAATAATCTACTGGCCTTGGAATGGAGTTTTCAACATGATCTTACCTCCATTTTGGACAAAGAAAACCTTCGGGTATGGAATTGGGTGCCGGGAATCAATTTTCGCCTGAATGTGCAGGAGATATCGAGAGCTATACAAAAGAAGTCTGACTCAATACGTTCTCCTGGGTGAATAAGTGAAAAAAGGGGGCTATCCATTGCATCAGTGGATGAGGTTGCGCCTTGAATGATCTTTTTCTAGTTTCGATGTCCCAATACCTATCCACCACAGACCCCCTGAGTTATGTATCAAAACATCACGGTAGCAGTTGTAGGAATCGGATTCATCGGCCCGGTTCATATTGAGGCCCTTCGTCGTCTCGGCGTCAACGTCAAAGGCGTCTTGGGCCATAACGCCGAAGAATCAGAGCAAGGTCGCAAAATGTTAGGCCTCTCTCATGCCTATGCCAATCTGGAAGAATTGCTGGGCGATGAGGAAGTACAAGCCGTCCATCTAGCCGTGCCAAATCGGTATCATTATGAAATGGCCAAGGCCTGCCTCCATGCAGGCAAGCATGTGATGTGCGAAAAACCATTGGCGATGACGGCCGAAGAAAGCCAGGAACTGGTAGCACTTGCCGCTTCGACTGGATTATCCGCTGGGGTGTGTTACAACATTCGCTTCTACCCCATGAACTTAGAAGCCCGCCAACAAGTCGCCCAGGGCAAAACGGGAGAACTCTACTCTGTGGTAGGAAGCTATGTGCAGGACTGGTTGCTGTACGACACAGATTACAACTGGCGGGTCTTGGCAGATCAAGGCGGTGCTTTGCGGGCCGTGGCAGACATTGGTACCCACTGGATGGACCTGATTACGTCCGTAACTGGACTCGAAGTAGAGGCAGTTTTTGCGGACTTGCAGACTGTTCATCCGATTCGGAAACGTCCCATGGGAGAGGTGCAGACCTTCTCTGGAAAGGCCGGAGATGCGCCCAAAGCCTACGAAGAACTCAACATTGATACGGAGGATGCCGGATACATCCTCTTCCGCTTCAAGGGAGGCGCAAGAGGACAATTGCACGTCTCGCAAATCACGGCAGGACGCAAGAATTGCCTCCGCTATGAAATCGCTGGTAGCAATCAGTCGATGGCCTGGAACAGCGAGCAACCCAACGAATTGTGGCTCGGCCAACGTCCGGAAGCCAGTCGGGTATTACCCAAAGATCCTTCTCTCCTGGATGAGCAGGTTGCTCCTTATGCCAATTATCCCGGCGGGCACAATGAAGGCTTTCCCGATACCTTCAAGCAGTGTTTTCGAGCATTCTACAACGCAATCCTGAACGAAACGCCTTCTTCAGAAGCGTTATATCCCACCTTCGCCCAAGGGCACAAAGAAGTAGTCATCTGTGAAGCCATTCTCCAAAGTCACAAAGAAGAACGCTGGATCAAATTGTAACCAAACTAAGGGAGTCTAGAAGAGAAGCGAGAGCCTTGCGTCTGTCCCGCCTCTCGCTTCTCGACTCCCCCTTCCCATCAAGACTATGAAACTCGGATTTGTCTCTGCCATCTTGCCCGAGCAGTCGCTCGATGAAGTATTAGCCATTGCCGCCGAAATCGGCTATGATTGTGTCGAAATCATGTGCTGGCCCCCTGGAAAGGCCGAACGTCGCTATGCCGGAGTAACTCACATTGACGTGAGTAGCTTAGGAGAGCAAGAGGTTGCCCACATCCATCAACTTACGGAGCGACATGTAGTCAGCATCAGCGGACTGGGATACTATCCGAATCCCTTGGTAGCGGATGAAGAAGCTGGCCAGGTGTACATCGACCACATCAAACAGGTCATCACCGCCGCAGGAAAATTGGGGATCGGTCAAATGAATACCTTCATTGGGAGAGATCATACCCAATCGGTAGAAGGAAATTGGCCGAGATTTCTGGAGGTCTGGCCCGAGATCATTGCCCACGCAGAAGCGGAAGGCGTACGGATCGGCATCGAAAATTGCCCAATGATGTTTACGGAAGACGAATGGCCCGGGGGGAAAAACCTGGCGACCACCCCAGTCATCTGGCGACGGATGTACGAAGCCATCACCAGTGATCATTTTGGGTTGAATTACGATCCCTCGCACCTTGTGTGGCAGCACATGGACCATCTGGCTCCGATGAGGGATTTCGCTGACAAACTATTTCACGTTCACGCCAAGGATGTCCGGGTGGACCAACATCTGCTGGATCAGCACGGCATCATGGCTCCCCCTAACCTGTGGCACAGTCCGAAGTTGCCGGGCATGGGCGAGGTCGATTGGGGGAAATTTTTCTCCGTCCTTACCAGTGCGGGATATGACGGCCCCGTATGTGTGGAGGTGGAAGATCGGGCGTACGAGGGTTCCTTGGAAAGCAGAATGGCTGCCCTTAGACAAAGCCATACCTTTCTGCGGCAGTTCGTTCCGAAGCGAGGATAAGGAGCAAGATTGACTTGTGGGAAGTTTGCGAAATCGAAAACAAAAATTGGCTTGCTGGACAAATACCCTGAGCTTGATAGCAAAGCTTTTGGTTGTTATGAAAACATGGATCTGGTTCTTATTGCTTCCCACCTTCCCTTTGATGGGCCAAACGTCCGGTCTGTCTTCGATTTTGCACGAGGCCGACATTCAAGGGAGTTTTACTTTGTATGATTACCAGCAGGACCGCTGGATCTACAGCGATTCTGCAGATGCTTGTAAGCAGTCTTTACCAGCCTCCACCTTCAAAATCCTGAATACCTTGGTGGCATTTGACCGCAAGATCGTGGCAGATGAGTTTGAGGTCTGGAAATGGGATGGCAGAGAACGAGGGGTGCCTGCTTGGAATGCAGATACCGATATG
>JBCCCJ010000914.1:0-3398 GCA_039033615.1 Bacteroidota bacterium | reverse complement strand
GTTTTCTGGATACTTGCGGTAATACTCCTCGATCAGGTTGATGATTTTCCTGGAATCCCCCTCCAGCGAAGCTTCATTCATCTGAAAGGCAATGTCCACTTCCTCTTCCACCACATAGCGATCTTTCAGCTTTTTCCGCAAGTCAAAGAACTTGTTTTTGTCTTCCTCTTCTACCGCTTCCTGAATGTCGTTCATGAGGATCTCCCGACTTTCTGGATACAATTCTTCAAACTGGCTGTAATACTTGCCTTGGTTGGCACCGTCATCTGCCATGCGGTAGAACTGAATTCCCATTCGCAGAAGCAGGAAATTGTTGGGGTGTGCTTCCATCAGCGGGACCAGCACCTCTTTTGCTGCATCCAATTCTTCGGAGCGCATATAGCATTTTGCCAGCAACAGTTGGGTGAGAGGATCATCTTGGTCTGCCTCCTCCTGGTAATATTGCAACGCAAAATGGGTCAGGCGGCGACTTTCCAATTTGCCTTTGTCGTAGGACTGGGGACTGGTGTCTACCGCCAAATCTAAATCCTGGTGCTGTAAGTCCGTGAGGCGAAGGGTGAAATTGGCATAATTTTCCTGATAATCCCCCAATTGAATAAGGATGCGGTTATACCCCTGGTTGAGGTTGACCTCGTATTGGAGGTAATCCATCTCTGCCGAAAGATGGTCTAGATTTGCATAGACTTCTACGTCATTGATCCAGAGTTTGAGAGAACCAGAGTAGCTGAATTTGACGATGACCTGTTGGGCCTGTGGAGATTGGACAAAGGTCTGGGCATAGCTCAGAGAACTGCTACTCAGAAAATTGTAGTTCATGGGGAAATACCCATTGTCTGGGTAGGTAGCAGGCCGAAACCAGGAAACTTGCGCTCCATATTTTGAGGTGAAAGTAGCGGTAGATTCTGGGTGATCCAGTACCCCAAAATCTTTGTCGAAACCACTGTTCATCACATTGTCAAAGGGACCGAGGAAGCGCCATTTTCGGAGGTAATTCATCCGAGCCAGGGTTTTTGCGGCTTTATCGGTATCGTAAGAGAGGCTGTGGTGAATATAAAGGCGATACAAGAGCGCTCCATATTGTTGTTCGGTAATTTTGGGGTGATCCAATAAATCCTCCAAAAGATCTAGATAGGGTTTGTCGTGTTTCTCGACAGGCCCCAAGACAGATTCATTTTTCCAAAGGGCGTACACTGCGGGAAAAGGATTGTCAGACTGATCATAAAAAGACCGAAACGTCTTCTGACCATCTTCAATTCGGCCATAAATGGGGTACATCATGCTCAACACCAGTTGAGCCTCGGCTTGTTTAGCGCCGGATTGACTCGCAGATTCAAAATGGGTGAGGGCTTGATCGGGCTGGCCTTCATCCAATGCTCGCCAGCCTTTTTGATAATCAGACTGGGCAAACCCCAAGAGGGGAAGAAGGGAAACTAAGAACAAAACAACGGCCTTTACAGGCAAAAAATGACTGTGCATGGAAAATGGGTTTCAATTCGAATGGGGAGAAACTAAGGAGGAAAAGCATCCGGAAACCAGGAAGGTTGGAAAACACGTAAGGAGATAGGGATTTTTCCCTATCTATAGTAATTAGAACGGAGAAAACCCTGTTCGGTTGAGAGGAGCAGGTGTTTTGGGGAATTCCACCGAAACCAGACGTCTATCTCCCGATTTTTTGGCTGACTTCTTCGGCCGCGATTCGAAAATCCCGACTTTCTGGCTGGTGCCGACTCGCTGCCGCGTAATGGGTGTAGGCAGTCGCGAGATCCCCGTTTTTCTCAAAAATGGAACCCAACATGAAGTGGGCTTGCGCCTGGGTAGAATCCAATTCAACCACCGTCTGAAAATCTTGAATGGCCTGCTCTTCTTTGCCATCCCCCAACCAGTAGCAGTAGCCTCGATTGTACCAGGCCTGCACAAAATTGGGGTCCCGATTTACGGTCAGGGTAAAGGCCGTCACGGCTTCATTGACTTGTTCCTGAAAGAAAGGGAGACCGCTCTCACTCATCACTGCCAGGGCCTTCCGAAGGTGATAGCTGCCCTGGTTGTATTGCCCGAGTGGATGAAGGGTCTGATTTCGAAGTAATTGATCGTTGTACTTCATCGCTTCTGCCTCGTTTTCATAGGCCGTCAGGTACACATCATGGAGACGCAGCAGTGCTTTGTCAAAGGTCGAGTCAATTCGGAGGGCTTCCAGATAATACTCCACGGCTTTGCTATGCTTGCGTCGGCTTTCTTCCAGGAATCCCAAGGCAAATTGATAAGTAGGATCCTTAATCGAAAGTTTGGCGGCTTGCTCATATTCAGCTTTGGCCTCGTCGTATCGCTTCTGGAGAAAATAAATTTGCCCCAACTGGTAAAATACCTCTGGATTTTGGGTGCCAAGGCCAGTAGCCAACTCCAATTCTTCCCGCGCTTTGGCTGTGTCGTTGATGACATACGCCAAAAATCCCCGCCAATACCGCAACTCTGGACCAGTAGGGTAGAGACTGATCGCCTGATCAATGTCTGCAATGGCCTGATCCAGGCTGTCCAATTCAAAATACACCTGAGAACGACTCTCCCAAAGTGAGTAATCCTTCGGGCTTTGGGCAATTTGTTGGGTGTATGCCGATAACAAGGCTTCTGGGGTGTTTTCCACCCGAGCAGTTGTTTCTTCCGCATCCGTTTCGGCAGGAGTGGAGGTGCCACAAGCCAAGGCGAAAACCATGATGCCCAGCAACCCCCATTCGATCAATTGTTTCATGCGTCAAAATTGGGGCGAAATTCCGAATCCGACAAGAAGAAAAAAGAAGGCCGATTTCTTGAATAAGAGGCTAGTGCTGTGTCAACTACTGATTGGTGGGGGTTGGGGGGGGCTTTTTCCGCATCTTCTCATTGAAAAATCTTCGCTTCTGGATACTCGCGTGAGAAAAAAGAAGGCGGCAAAACTTGCAGCATTGGCGAAATACAATTTCGCGTTACATTTGCCCCCTGATCTCTGTTGAATGCAGGGAGATCCCGAGCATCGAGATTCCCCGGTTCATCCCCCACCGCCGTTCTTCCGCTTGCGGAACTTCTCCTACTCCCTATCCAACGCTGCAAGGGGGCGTTTCTGCGAAATAAATTTTTGTTCCCTGTCCCATGCGCACTCACCGAATTGCTGTCTCTACCTTTTTCATGACCAATGGCATCTTGTATGCGACTTGGGCGGCCCGCTTGCCAGAATTGGAAAGTCAATTCGGGCTAACCCATGCTGGTTTGGGGACGCTGCTGTTTTTGCATGCGATCGGTGCAGTCTTGGCGATGCCCTTTACGGGTTGGCTGACCCTCCAATTTGGCAATGACCAATTGACTCGGATTGGGGGATGGGCCTACTGCTTGCTGCCGATATGCTTGCCTGTTGTCGAGCAGCCCTGGGC
>JBCCCJ010000913.1:0-3400 GCA_039033615.1 Bacteroidota bacterium | reverse complement strand
ATTGCGTCTAAAAGGCGGCGACCCATTTGTCTTTGGGCGGGGCGGAGAAGAGGCGCAGACCTTGGTGCAGCACAACGTCCCGATACGTTTCCTGGCGGGGCAGGTCTATCGGATCACCTTTCAGGGGCTGCGACCCAACAAGACCAACTCCAATAAGTCAAACTATTGGGCGGTGCAGCCAGTGATGTTGCCTGCGTAGGCAGGGGCTAAAGAGCAGGGTTCAGGAATCAAATCTGAAAGTCCCAGGATCCTGCTCTCTTTTCTTTCTTTTCACTTTCATTCCACTTTCCATGACAGTATCCGCCATTCGGCAGGCTGCTTCCGAGCAGGGCCTGCTGCATATCCCTCCTGTGCGCCAAATCGGCACCAAAGAATTGCGTCACCTGCGCAAGCAGGGCTTTCGTACTTACCCTCAACGCCCCCTTTCTTATTCCAGTCTAAAGGAATTTGCCAAAAGTCCGTTGCATTATCTCGAATACCTCACCCGTCCTTCCATTCATTCTGATGCCATGCTGGCGGGAAAGCTTTTTGAAGCCCTCTTGCTCAATGAAGACCTGGCGTCAAGCTTCGTGATCTTCGAGCGTCCGGTGGCGGATAAAGACTTCCGCACCAAAGCCAACCGAGAGGCCAGGGATGCTGCCCGAAGCGAAGCCTACGCCAGCCAGCGGGAAGCGGTAGAAGTCCAGCAAATAGCAGCCCTCGAGCCCGTGGTAGAACTCGCCCGACAACATCCCTTTTGGAAACGGCTACGGCGCTATGCCTACAAACGACCGGCTCAGAAAACCATCATCGAACCCAATTCGCGGCTCAAGCTCACGGGTATTCCGGATCTTTCATTTCGTCGTGGCAAAGTGGGGGTGGATCTCAAATTTGTGGGGAGTGTAGCCGAATTTCGCCAACGGATCTTTGGTCGCAGCTATGCCTATTGGATGCAAGCGGCCATGTACAGCCTCATCTATGGCTATGAGGAGTTTGTCTTCTTTGCGGTCCAGTCCCAGCCCCATCACTATGCCGAGGCCTTTCAGCTGGATGGAGAATGCCTGGCATTGCTCCGCCAAAAGCTGATCCAGGAGGTACTCTTGAAATTTCGCTACCACCTCCACCAAGGCTTTCGGGCGGAAGCCCAGCAGGTAGAAGTTCCCCTCCATTTTCTCTAGCCATGCAGGAACCTACTTCTAAGATCGAACGGGTGATCATTGCTGGTAGCCGCCACTATGAGGATTTCTCCCGCCTGCAAGAGATCTGTGATGCCAAATTGAAAGGCCCCCTGGAGATCGTCTCCGGGGGTGCCCGCGGGGCTGATCGCCTGGGGGAAGCCTACGCCCGGCTGCGAGGCCATGCAATCAAGGTATTCCCTGCTGACTGGGCCACCCACGGCAAACTCGCTGGTCCCCTCCGTAATGCCGAGATGGTGGCCTATGCCGATCGGGCGATTGTCTTTTGGGATGGTCGCTCCCGGGGCTCTCGCAACCTGATTCAATTGTGTCAAAAGGCGAAGCTGCCGCTGCAAGTGGTGGTGATTTGAATCCAAACCAGGTCTGGGGCATCAGCCCCGGCCTGCCCCGCCACAGCTCTGAAAGAAAGAATCGAACCCCTGAAGGATGTTTGGCGAAGCTAGTGTGGGCAGGGGTGAGGCCTCCGAACCGCTGCCCTTCCGATGGAGGCTGAGGCGGTACTCGAAGCGTTGGGGGGAAGGTGGGGAGTAGGGCCGCAAGCCGGGGCCGGGTGGGTGGGAGACACCAAAAACCGGCCCGAAGGCCGGTACGGAGCCCCACAGCTCCCAAAGAAAGAACGAACCCCTAAAGCAAAAAAGAATGCAAGCCCATCAGCTGCCGCGGGGCAGGGAGGCAAGGGCGACCGGACCGAAGGGGAGGTCGCTTGGCTTGCCCTTGCCGCCCGTCGGTGGGTTGACTGGTGGGGCGGTAGCTAGCTTGCGATTCTTTTTTTGTCAGGGGTGAGGACAGATGGGAGCTGAGGGGGAAGCAGGCCTGCGGGGTTTTTAGGGGAAGAGGGGATTTCAATGAAAGGAAGGCGTGGAACCGCAAAACCGAGGAATGAAAAATGGAAAATGAAAAAGTAGGGCTTCGCCCTGTGGCAGGTGGGAGGAGGCAGGCAATTCTTTGGCCTGGCTCTCCCTCCTGCTTGAGGTGCAGCTGTGGAGAGATGGCTTTGTGGGCTGGAGGAGCGGCGCAAGGGATCGCAGCCATTGTTTGAGCCCGTGGGTGGGGTAGTGGCGTTGGTCAAGGGCGAGGGCGGAGAGCCCGACCCTCTCTTCCGCGGTAGCGGAGGAGAGGGATGCGCCCAAATTCAAGGAGTAGGGAAACAGGGTTCAGGCAGTTCCCACTCCATTCAACTGATAGCGTTCTCCCAGTTGAAAATAGTCCCATAGGGGATTGCCGGCCTCCACTTCGAGGTTGAAGGTGCGGGGAGGCGGGAACTCTTGTCCTGGTACAGGACGCAGGTCCATGATTTCAATCATTCCAAAGCAGCGGGCACCCTTTTTGTCTTTGCTGAGGGTGGTGGTGATGGATTCACATTCAAAGGTAGGCATAACCGATCCGGTTGGTGGTGAGAAGGAAAGTGGATCGGGCTGTTATCTATTCGTACTTGAGACAGACGGAAAAAGTTTCGAAAGTTTGGGCTGACTTCTCGCTAAGTTTGATGATACAACCAATAGATCACGATTGTCAAAGAACATTTCCAAATCAATGCCCTTTAGGTTTCAAATAGATCCTGGTAGATGACTTGCATTCGTGGCTCTTTCTCCTGATACATTCGTTTCAATGCGTCTACTTGAATGGGTGCCAATCTTGCTTCCTTTAAGACTCCCAAGATCAATAAAAACCCATGCTTGCATCCAAAACCATTTACATACTTGGTCAATTTTGGGGCATAGTCGACGGCTGCCTTATTAGGTTGGTTACTCTTTTTGGAAACTGAGATTTCTGGATTATGAGATAGCTTAACCTCAATGATAATTGGGCTGAAAAGGCCATATTGAATCATCAAATCTGCTCGCTGACCATCAGTTTTTTGCGCTTCCCGAGTTAGGGAAATTCGTCGACCATCAAATCCCTGCTCTTGTAAATGGGAATGAATCAATAAGTGAAGGATCACTTGAGTGATGTCTTCCCCTCGGCTAAATTGCGCTTGAATTCTTTTGTTTAGTTCAACTCCTCCTTCGTCAACTTTCCATCTTTCGATTCCAGAAATCAGGATATCCTGAATGGCCTTTCGGAAATCCTCCTGGCTGACTACGGGTGCAAACCGTACCTCATTCCTTTGATTGTAGAGATGAATGCATTTGCTAAGGGACATGGGGTGAATCCGCCCAGCAAGCCTATCAAATATCCCATCAACTGCCATCCTAAAGCCAGCAAAGCCGTAAACAGCAGAGCCT
>JBCCCJ010000912.1:0-3406 GCA_039033615.1 Bacteroidota bacterium | reverse complement strand
GTTCCTGAGCCTTTTTCACGAAAAGATCACTACTTCCTGTCCATTCACCAACACCTGAACACATGAGAGCCCTCTTGATTTTCCTTGGATGCACCTTTGGAATCTGCATCATCCACGCCCAAACCACCATTACCTCTAACATCACCACCAACACGACCTGGACCTCTGCAGGAAGTCCCTATTTGATTCAGCCCGCAGGTGGCGGTACTTTCATCATTGAATCAGAGGTCACCCTCACCATCGAAGCTGGGGTACAAGTCGTATTCCCCAGCTTTCCTGCCACCGAAGTCAAGGGAACGATTGAAGCCTTCGGCCAACCGTTTGACAGCGTATATTTCGCCGGGGCTGGGGGAGCGCCATGGTCGGGATTTATCAGCTCAGACTCAACGGGATCTTTGCGCTTCCAAGGGGTGCAGATGGACCAAATTGAATTTGGCATCACCCGCTTCCCCCAAGTCATCCTTCAGCAATGCCAGATCAACCAACTCAACGTCGGCTTACTGCAATGCGGCAAAGCTGGCCAGGGAGCTACTGCGCCGGAACAGATCCTGATCGAAGATTCTCGTTTTGGGAGCCCCACCTATTTTCCCCCCGCTTTCGCGATTACCGAATCAGACCAAGTGGTGATGCGAAACACCCAATTGTATAGTGGTGGGCTGAAAGATTGTGTCAATTCGTTGATGGAGGATTGTGAGTTGTTCAACAGCATTGGGGCAGTGGAAGGAGGAAACGCCTTACTCATTCAGAACAATGTATTCGCAAATGGAGGCTTCCTCACCCTTCCATTAGACTCGGATATCCAATTGATGAACAATCGCTTTGAAGGAAATGGAGTTGCTTTATTACTGGACGATCCGTCCGGGCTTGCGCCCAATGTCTGGCAAGGGAACTCATTCTGTATGGACAATCCAGGAGCTTCCACTGTCCTGTTCAACACCAGCGCGGCAGTAACCGACGTAGATCTGTCCAACAACTGCTGGTGCACCACCGATAGTCAGGCCATCATGGCGCAGTTTGACATCTACACCCCCAATCCCAACCCCAATCTCCCCAACATTCAGATTTCTCCGTACGACAGCACCTGCCTGCCCAATCAGGTCTATCCGGGCGATGCGAATTATGATCAGGCGGCAAATGTCTATGACCTGTTGCCGATTGGACTTCACTTCGGGACTACTGGTCCGGTTCGCCCCAACGCCAGCCTGAATTGGGTGGGGCAAGACGCGCCAGACTGGTCAGGGACCCTGATTAATGGAGTCAATCTCAAGCACGTAGATTGCGATGGAGATGGGACGATCGGCAATTCGGATACCCTGGCGATTGTGCAGAATTATGGCTTGACGCACAACAGTCAGCGCCCGATTCAGATGAATGGAGGCGTACCCCTCTACCTGGATCCCTTGCCAGCGAGTTTGTTGCCGGGCGATACCATGGAATTGGTCCTGTACTTGGGCAACCTAGATACGACCGTACAGCAAATCTACGGCATCGCCTTTTCCATCGACTACGACACCAGTTTGGTGGCAGAAGGCGGGATGCGGGCAGAGTTTGATCCCACTTGGCTAGGAGATCAGGGGGCGAACCTGCTGACCCTGGCCGTTGATCACCGCGAGTCGGGGACTTTCGACCTCGCAGAAGTCCGAACCGATCAAACCAACGTCAGTGGCTTCGGTCCTATTGCCCGCATCATTGTCATCTTGGATGACGACATTTCCAAACGGGAAATAGACTTTTCCTTGAGTTTTCGCTCCGTCCTGGCCGTAGATGCCAATGAAACCAGCCTTCCGATCAACGCTCAGGCCGCCAGTTCGGTCATCATTGCCAGCCGCGCGGCAGAACTCTCCAATTCCTGGTTCCGTGCTTATCCCTCCCCCGCCACGAACGAACTGACCGTCAAACTGAAGCATTTGACCCAGGCCGAACTTCGGGTATTTACCTTGGATGGCAGACAGATGCGAGTTGATACCATCGTGGGCACCTCCAGTTGGAGTGTTCGCTCCTGGTCTCCTGGGGTATACATCCTGGAAGTGCGGGACCAGAATCGAATGTATCGCCAAAAAATCATGGTCCATCCCACCGATTGAAGACAGAACCTACGCTGTGAATGCCTCCCTGTTTCATAAAGGGGAATGAGGGGAGGAATTCCAGCGTTTGCCTGCTTGATAGCGTCTACCTAATGGACCTAGGCCTTTTTTCAGCACAATCATGAAACCGCTTTTCTTCGTAAATGCTCCCTCATTTCCCTTTTCCATGAAAAACCATCCGTATCTGTTTTTGCTCTTGCTAGGCTGCTTGGCTTGTCAAGAAGGCATTTCTCCCCAATGTGAGCCTTTTGAAACAGCGGTCAGAAATTGGGATGAGGAAACCGTGAATCTCATGGTGGATGAATTGGCGGAGGACCTAGCCCCTGATGCGAGCAGCAATGACAAGATCGGACACGCCAACAACCTCGATATCCTGATTCGACGCCTCAAGGCGCAGTGTGACCAGGTAAAAGTTCGCAAGGTATGCTATGCCTGTATTTACACGCTCCCGGCTCAATCCGAAATCAAGTTCAGTCTGGACTCCGCTGGGGTAGAGGTGCATCGAATCATCGACATCCGTACCCCGGATGATGAGCCGATGACCGGGATTGGGATGCATGGGGCTTAGGACCATTTGGAAAAAGAAAGCGGAAGTCTTATTTTGTGTAAAATTTACACAAAATAAGCATGGCTTCAGCTCTCATTCTGGTAGATGTACAAAATGACTTTGTGCCGGGCGGTGCGCTCGCGGTAGAAGAGGGAGATCAAATCATTCCTCTGGTCAATCAGCTCCAGCAGAAATTTGACCTGATTGTGGCTACTCAGGATTGGCATCCCGCTGATCACGGCAGTTTTGCTACCAATCATCCGGACCAACAGCCCGGCAACGTGATTGACCTCCATGGTCTGCCGCAGATTCTCTGGCCTGTGCATTGTGTACAGGGGGAATTTGGGGCAGAGTTTGTATCAAGCTTAGATCTCAGCCGGGTAGCGAAGATCTTCCCCAAAGGAACGGATGTAACCATTGACAGCTACAGCGGCTTTTTCGACAATGGGAAAAGAAAGAGTACCGGCCTGCATGAATATTTGCAGCAGCAAGGTGTGGATGCGGTCTATGTTCTCGGGCTAGCCACCGATTACTGTGTCAAATTCACTGCTTTGGACGCCCTAGAATTGGGCTTGACTACCTATTTGATTGAGGATGCGTCCAGGGGGGTGAATCTGCAAGCCGGAGATGTGCAGCGCGCTGTGGAAGAAATGGCCACTGCTGGAGTACAAGTCATTCAATCGACAAAGGTTCTCGAACAGGAAGGGACAATTGCCTGACTTAGACCATGTTTGGGATAGGAGATTTACTAAGTGAGACTCAAAAAATAACTTGG
>JBCCCJ010000911.1:0-3406 GCA_039033615.1 Bacteroidota bacterium | reverse complement strand
TCGTTCTACCGGACTTCTTCGTAGGAAGGAATTTGGCAAAACGATTCGTTTGGAAGACAAACTGGGGACGGAAATTACGAGGAATTACATAGTTGGAAAATCCAACTTCCGACTGACACAATACGAAAGTAGAGGGCCTTTAGTCCGAATGAAAGGAAAAAAAGCGGAATCACTTACTTCTGAAAAATCAAAAAAAACGGCTTTCCAAGTATTTGGAGATTGGAGATC
The DNA here is from genome assembly GCA_039033615.1 of Bacteroidota bacterium. Classification (GTDB taxonomy): domain Bacteria; phylum Bacteroidota; class Bacteroidia; order J057; family J057; genus JBCCCJ01. The sequence continues at coordinate 3,178 of JBCCCJ010000911.1, read as the reverse complement.
CTCTGAGCCTCAGGTGGATGGGGATTCAGCCCCGGCAACCGCAAAGCAAAGAGAGCCAGATCGTATCTGACTGACTACTAACCCGTTGAAATAAAATTGACACATAGATATATGTTAATTTGTTATATAATAAGTCTATGCGGATAGTTCGCCCCCAAGAAGAAAAAGGAGACCATTTCGGATAATTCCCTTCTTAACCTACAGAAATGGCAAGGTTTCGCAGAGGAGAAATGACAAAGCACATGGCAAATGATCCAGGGGGAGTTTATACGGGCCCACTGATTCTTTGACATTTTTTCTGGATATTTGCGCAGCCATTTTCAGAAATCCTGCGCAGGATCAAAGGCGATAGATCTCGAATAACAAAGAAGGATGCAACCTTTGGCCCCACGATGACAGACTTTCTTCCGTTAATGGTGATTACATGATTAGTTCCCATCCTATGTTTATATCCATGAATCGGTTTTCTTCATTCGTCTTTTCCGCATTGATCATCTTTGGACTCACGGCAGTTTCCTGTTCCGACCCTTGTGACAAGTTGGACTGCGGCGCCTTTGGCAACTGTATTGAGGGAGATGATGACCCCATCTGCGTCTGTGAAAATGGCTACGAAAAAGATTCTGCAGACCTCTGCGAAGTTCGGGCGACAACCAAATTTGTTGGTACCTGGGAGGTAGAAGCGGTCTGCGTGGAGCAAAATACCTTTCGGAGGGATACCTCTCGTTATTCTGTTACCATCTTTGAGGAAGCAGAGTCCATCTCCATTTTTCAAATTCGCATGGATGGCTTGGGCAATTTGCCAGAATGCCCTTCCGGTGGATTCATCGATCCGGTGCCTCTCAGTGTTTCCTTTGCTCGGGTACAAATCCAACCGCTCACCTTTTGCCCAGATCCTGAGAACAATTTCAGTGGATACGAATTTGCGACCTCTACGGGATCGCTGGATGTCCTCACCGATGAGTTTGAGCTGACCTATCGGGTAAAATGGACTTCGGAGGACCCCACTAGCGGGGAATTGGTCACGCAGGATTGGTTGTGCGAAGCCTTGTTGACCAGATAATCAGGCTCGCCCCCCTCCTTGCTTCCCCCCCGCATACTTGCTACCTTTCCGATGCGCTTGTCCATTGACAGGCGCATCGGTTTTTTTAGTCCCTATCTTCATGATTTTTTCTTCTGCTACCTACCAACAACGCCGGAAAACTCTGGCTGATTCCCTTTCTTCTGGCATCATCGTCCTGCTTGCGAATGAAGAAAGTCCCATGAATTATGCTGACAATGTCTATCGCTATCGGCAAGACAGCACCTTCTGGTATTATCTCGGCCTGGATGGCGGGGGATTGGGGGCCATCATAGATGCAGATGCGGGCACCACCACGGTATTTGGGGATGAATTGAGCATGGACATGATCGTTTGGACGGGCCCCCTGCCCAGTCTGGCCTCCCGATGTAAACAAGTCGGCGTAGCGCACATCCAGCCTGCTTCGGACTTGGATGCCACGATTGGCGCGGCGCGGGCAGAAGGACGTACGATTCACTATCTCCCTCCGTATCGCCACGATCAGGTGATTCGCTGGCACGAGTGGTTGGGAACTCCTGCTTCCCAGGTGGTTGAAAAGGCCTCCAAAGAATTGATCCAGGCGGTGATTCAGCAGCGAATGATCAAGACAGAAGAAGAGATCGAGCAATTGGAGATTGCGGTGCGAACCACCAATCGGATGCACCTGACGGGCATGAAAATGGCTCGCCCAGGTCTGGTAGAAGCCGAAATCATGGCTTCCGTGCGACAAGTGGCCCTCGCAGGCAATGGAGACGCCTCCTTCCCCATCATTTGTACCACCCACGGCCAGACGCTTCACAATCACCATTACCACCATACCCTGGAATCAGGACAATTGCTGCTGCTGGACGCTGGAGCAGAAGCCCCTTCCTATTATTCAGGGGATATGACCCGCACCGTGCCTGTGGACAAGCGGTTCACTCAGAAACAAAAGGAGGTGTATCAAATCGTCTTGGATGCCAATCTTGCAGCCATTGACGCCTTGAAGCCGGGAGTTCCCTACCGAGACGTCCATTTGTTGTCTGCCAAGGTCATCACCGAAGGGCTGCAAGCCTTGGGCCTCATGAAAGGCGATGTCGCGGCCTCGGTGGAAGCTGGGGCGCATGCCTTATTTTTTCCGCACGGCCTGGGACATGCCATGGGCCTGGACGTCCATGACATGGAAAACCTCGGCGAAGACCTGGTGGGATATGATGCAGAATTCAAACGCAGCAGTCAATTTGGCCTGCGTTCTCTACGGCTGGGAAGGAGACTGGAACCAGGGTTTGTGCTGACCGTCGAGCCAGGGATTTACTTCATCCCGGAGTTGATCGATCAGTGGAAAGCAAATGGAACCGCCGCTGACTTCGTCAATTTTGACGCGTTGGAACCCTACAAAAGCTTCGGCGGCATCCGCATCGAAGATGATTACTTGATCACAGAAAATGGCGCGCGCCTATTGGGCGATCCTGTCCCCAAAACCGTCGCAGAAGTAGAAGCGCTGCGAGATTGATGTTCCCTCACATGATTCAACCTCCACCCCTATGACCAAAGACTTATCCGAAATTCAAGACACCCTCAAGGATATCCTGAAAGCTCATTTGGGAGATCTAAAAATCCGCAAAGAGCTAGACAACGTCTTTGAAGTTTGCGGCACCGTAGAGGCCATGCAGGGCAAACAAAAGGTCGATGGCTTCTATTTTGCCTCCGTGGTCCCCAAACCCAAGGACATCCGCTTATATTTTTTCCCGCTCTACACCCACAAGGAAGAAATGGGCGAACTCTCCGCCCCCCTTCAAAAATTCCTCAAGGGTAAAACCTGTTTCCACATCAAGTACCTGGACGATGCCCTCATCGCGGAATTGAAAGACCTGACCGCACGCGCCCTCGAACTGTATCGAGCGAATGAATGGATTCGGGAAAAAGGAAAAGGATAACCGTTGAGGGGCCAAAAATAGCTCCTGTATCAGAGAACGATTCACTTTTTTCGCGGGAAAAAAGGTACGCGCTCAGAAAAGTGTGGATCAAGGCATATCTATCCAGGATCTTCAGGACTCTGCCCTAGCAACGACAACTTGTTTGGCCCATATCGGCGTACCTACGGCACGCCAAGTCTTGACTTTGGGGGGCATTTCTGCTACC
>JBCCCJ010000910.1:0-3407 GCA_039033615.1 Bacteroidota bacterium | reverse complement strand
CGATTGTGTACGAGTGGGACCCTGTAGCAGGAGTGGCCAGCCCGGTCACGTTCAACGTACCTGCCGCGCTCGGTGGGGCCGACTCCCGTTCAGAATCCTTTCTGCAACGGGAGACTCGCCCACATCAATCTGACACATTCGGAAGGGAATTTCCTGATTTCGGAAACTTGCTTATGTAACTTTGGCCTTCCCATTCGTTATACGGGAAAGCTCACTTTTATCAACCAATTGATTCTCATGGCAGTACAATCGCTTTCTTTCTTTTTTACGACTTGTTGTTTGTTGCTGAGCCTGGGCGGGATGAACGTTCTCCCAGCGCAGGATTCTTCTCCTGGCAGCTCCTACTTTGAGGGAAGCATGTCTTTTGAGGTACGCCTCAAAGGGGCAAACGCAGACATGATCAAGCAAAACGAGCCCAATACCAAGCTCCTGATGCACCTCAAGGAAGCCGATTATATCGTGCAATTGAGTGGGGGGCGCTACCCCAAGACGTTTTTGTTTGTGGCTGATTCCAACGTGGAGTACAGCATGGACATGGCCAATAAGCGGGCGTTTCGATTTTCTTCCTTCAATGATTTGACTCAGGAAGCGAAAGAAGCCCCTGCCCCTACAGCTGAGCCTACGGGCAAAAAAGAACAGGTCAACGGCATTTGGTGTGAGGAATATCGGATGAAAACGGAAAAGGCCATTTTCCTCTTTTATGTCAGTGATGAGTATCGGGTGAACCTGGCTCGCTTTCCAGATCGGGCCAATACCAAAGCCAGTTTCCTTGCCAGGGGACTGGATGGGCGCATTCCCCTCAAAACCATCAAGCGGCAAAGTGGGCTGATTGCGGTAACTACGCTGACCAAGGTCATGCCGCGAGAATTTGACGAAGAGCAATTCCAGATTCCGCCCAATTTCAAGGTAAAAAAGCGGGATTATCGGTATTAGAAGAGGGGCCAGACCTCAAACCGCTTGTGCTATGAGAGGTCAGAGATTTCACGAATTCATTTGGCGGTCTTTGGATGCACAGAAATCTGTAATTTGCGGCGATTCTGATTTTGGACGCTATGAACAATGATCTTCCTTTGATTCACATCAGTGAAACGCCTCTTTCGGTCGAAACCTGCTATCAGTTGGTGCATTCTGAAGCCTGCGGGGCGGTAGATGTCTTTGTGGGAACGGTTCGAAATCAAACCAAAGGGAAAGCAGTCATTCGGCTGGATTTTGAGTCCTATGTTCCGATGGCCCTCTCTGAAATGAAAAAAATTGCGCAGCGGGCTTCGGATTCCTGGCCGATTGACAAGATTGCCATTCACCACCGGGTCGGCTCTCTCGCTTTGGGAGAGATTGCGGTGGTGATCGCGGTTTCTACCCCACACCGTAAGGCTTCTTTTGAGGCTTGCCAGTTCGCCATTGACACCTTGAAAGAGACAGTGCCGATCTGGAAAAAGGAGGTCTTTGCCGATGGAGAAGTCTGGGTAGCGGCGCATCCCTGAGTAGCGGGAAGCGGGAAGCGGGAAGCGGGAAGCGGGAAGAAAAGTGTATTGGGCATACATTCCGAATGACCTAGCGGATCATTGCGATCTTTTTCTACTTCCATGTAATCAATCTAGTCTTTTCTCAAAAAAGCGGATACCAGGCGTGGGATTTTGGTTATAGCGACTGATCTCTTCGAATCCTAGCTGTTGGTACAACTGCTGAGCGGCGGTCATGCTGGGATGGGTATCCAGGCGCATATGGGTACATCCTGCTGCCATCGCTTCTTCGATCAAAGCTTGGCATAAGGCTCTGGCAATTCCCTTCCCTCTGAATTCCGGGGCAACGTACATCCGCTTCATCTCACAAATGCCCTCCTCCAGTGGCTGAAAAGCCACACAAGCTGCTGCCACTCCCTCCTGCTTTGCCAACAATAGACACCCTAAGGGCGGTCCATATTTCCCGGGCAATTCCTTCATTTCCCATTCAAAATCACCCAAGGCAGCATCGTGACCACGACTTTCGGCATAGGTACGAAGAAGAGTCCGAATCGCGTCTATATCTGGAAGCGAAGTAGCTCGGATGATGGTAATCTGAGCTTCTGAAGGATTCATACCACGGATTAAATCAAGATCCCAGCAATGCAAGCGGTGATCCAAGAGGCTAAGGCACCTCCCACCATGGCTTTGATGGCTAGCGAAGCAATGTCTTTTTTCCGGCTAGGGGCGATGCCTCCGATTCCGCCCATTTGAATGCCGATAGAAGCGAAATTGGCAAAGCCGCAAAGGGCGTAGCTCGCAATGATGGCCGTCCGGTCGGAAAGGGCTCCTTCAGTTCGAATGATGCTCAGATCCTTGTAGGCAATCAATTCCGTGAGGACGATCTTTTCTCCAAGCAGGGTTCCCAAAATGCCTGCTTCTTCCCAGGGAGCTCCCATACACCAGGCCAATGGCCGGAAGATGAAGCCCAGAACATCTGCCAGAGAAGTATTCGCAAAACTCAGCAGGCCATCTACCATGGCAACCATGGCGACGAACGCGATCAGCATGGCTCCGATATTAGCGGCAAGTTTCAAGCCATCTGTTGCGCCGTCTCCCAAGGCTTCCATCGCATTGTCAGCGGTTTTTTCGACGGACACATTCAAGGTTCCCTTGGTTTCGGATTCCTCGGTTTCTGGATATATGATCTTGGCCACCACGATCGCAGCAGGTGCACTCATGATCGAAGCCGCCATGAGGTGCCCCGCAATGCCAGGAATATCACCCAACATCGCTACGTAGATCGCCATCACTCCTCCGGCTACGGTTGCGAAACCACCAATCATGATGGTCATGATTTCCGATTTTGTCATGCCTTTGACGTAGGGTTTGACCAGGAGAGGTGCTTCGGTTTGACCGACAAAGATACTCCCCACCACACTCAGGGTTTCGGAGCCGCTGGTCCCCATGGTTTTCTGCATGCCTTTGGCGATCCATTTGACGACAAATTGCATGACTCCCAGATGATACAGCAGGGAAATAAGGGCCGAAAAAAAGATGATGGTAGGCAAGACCCTTACCGCAAAGTTCAGCAAGGGTGGATCTACCTGATTGGAGATAAAAGAAGCAAAAAGGAAATCCCCTCCCTGGTCAGAGAAAGACAGCAATTTTTTGATCAGGATGTCAAAAAATTCAAAAAAGGGCAGGCCAATCGGGGTTTTGAGAATGAACAACGCAAAGACCAATTGCAACAGGAGGCCGGCGCCTACCAACCGATAATTGATCTTATTGCGGTTGTTGCTCATCAGGAAGGCCACACCAAGTAGCACAGCGATCCCAATCAGCCCGGTAAATCTTTCCATATAAGCGAGGATGAAAAACTGGCGTATCGTTTTGAAATGTGAGCGCAGCAAACAGTTCGCTACCTGTCAAATGTAGCAAAAATGCCCTATTTTCTTGCACTAACTT
>JBCCCJ010000909.1:0-3410 GCA_039033615.1 Bacteroidota bacterium | reverse complement strand
CCTGGCGGTAACCATTTATACTTTGGTTTGGACCCAACATGCGCCCAAGCCTGCACCTGCTACCGAAACGGCACCCGATGGAACGCCGATTGCTGTCACTGCGGCAGGACCTTCTCCCTGGAAACGCTTCCTGAAATGGGCCACCGATGCCGTTCCAGTAGAAAAAGAATCTGCCATCGACATGGGCCACGACTACGATGGCATTCGGGAATTGGACAATAATTTGCCCCCTTGGTGGAAATATGGATTCTATCTAAGCATTGTTTTTGGCGTCGTGTATCTGATCCACTTTCACGTATCGGATAGCCTGTTTAAACCCATCATTGGTCCAGGTTCTTCTTCTGCAGAGGAATATGCGATGGCGATGGAAGAAGCTGCCGTCGAAAAGGCAGCGTATCTCGAAAGAGCCGCCAATGACGTGAATGAAAACAACATGGTGGCTTCCCTGGAAGCCGATGTCCTCGCCACTGGCGCGACCATCTACCAAACCAATTGCCAGGTATGCCACGGCGCGAAAGGAGAAGGGGGAATTGGGCCTAACCTGACCGATGCCTATTGGCTCCACGGTGGCGACGTCAAAGATGTCTTCCGCACCATCAAGTATGGTGTACCGGAAAAAGGCATGATCTCCTGGCAGTCCCAGTTGAAGCCCAAAGAAATGGCCGCCGTAACCAGCTACCTCATGACCATGGTGGGAACCACGCCTCCCAATCCCAAAGATCCTCAGGGAGAAAAATATGTCCCCGAGGAAGCGCCTGTCGCAGAAGCTGATTCAGTCAGCATCGCGGCGGTTCATTGACCGAAACGGCCAACCATGTTAGCGAATCTTAGGAAATCTCTGCTTTTGTCATGAAACCGAACGAACAAGTGCCTGGAGTTTCTTCGCCAGATGAATGGTGGGGAGAGGAAGATGCCTTTCGCAATTCCATCGGAACCATTCAGGCCGATGGCAAGCGAAATTGGATCACGCCTCGGCAGCCCAAAGGGCGCTATTACAACCGGAGAACCTGGTTCAGTGCAGTCTTGCTGTTGCTACTCTTTTCCGGTCCCTTCATTCACATCAATGGAGAACCCTTGTTTCTGTTCAACATCCTAAAGAGGAAATTCATCCTCTTTGGGGTGATTTTCTGGCCACAGGATTTTCATTTGTTTGTCTTGGCCATGATTACGGGCATTGTGGCGATTGTCCTCTTCACTGTGGCCTTTGGTCGCTTGTGGTGTGGCTGGGCCTGTCCCCAAACGGTATTCATGGAGATGGTCTTTCGGCGAATCGAATACTGGATCGAAGGAGATGGACCCGCACAACGTCGCCTCAACAAAGCTCCTTGGAATGCGGAGAAGATTCGCAAAAAAGTGATCAAACTCAGCATTTTTGCCTTGTTCTCTTTCCTGATTGGGAACTTGGTGATGGCCTATGTTGTGGGCTGGGAAGAATTGTCCGTCATCATCACGCACTCGCCCGCCGCCAACTGGGGTGTTTTCACCTTTGTGATGATCTTCTCGGGGATTTTTTACTTCGTCTTTGCCTGGTTTCGGGAGCAAGCGTGTATCGCCGTTTGCCCCTATGGACGCCTGCAAGGAGCCATGTTGAACAAGGATTCGATCGTGGTGGCTTATGATTTCGTTCGAGGTGAACCGAGGGGAAGAAGAAAAAAGAACGACCCAAAAGCCGAAGAAAAGGGGGATTGCATCGACTGCCATATGTGTGTTGCGGTTTGTCCTACGGGCATTGACATTCGAAACGGCACCCAGATGGAGTGTGTCAATTGCACGGCGTGTATCGACGCGTGCGACAGCATCATGGACAAGGTCAAGAAGCCCCGAGGATTGGTACGCTATGCTTCTCATGCGGGAATCGAAGAAGGGAAGTCCTTCCATTTTTCCCGGAAAATGATGGCCTATACCGCCGTGTTATGCGTGCTGATGGGCATCCTGACCTGGGGAATGACCACCAGGACGCAAGTAGAAACCACCTTGCTCCGGACCTCAGGTATTTTGTATCAGGAAACGGACAATGGCGGAGTTTCTAACCTCTACAACATTCAGTTGATCAACAAATCCAAAGAGCCTGTTACCTTCTCCTTGAAACTGACCAAGCCAGAAACCGGTAGCATTCAGACCATCGGCCAATCCTTGTTGGTACCGCCCCAAGGGATTTACAAAGGCAGTTGCATCGTCGAGATCCCCAAAACGGATCTGAAAGGCACCAAAACCCCGATTCGGGTAGAGGTGTGGACCGAAGATCGCCGCCTGGATGTGTTCAATACCAATTTTTTAGGACCGCTGGTTTTGCCCCAATAGGAGAATCAGGAGCGCAACCACCTTTTTTCACCAAGAAACCGAATACCATGAGCTGGGGAATCAAAATTGCCATCGCATATAGCAGCTTCGTGCTCTTCATGTTGGCCCTCGTCTTTGCCTCTGCGACCCAGGATTTTCACCTGGTCCGGGAAGATTACTACGCGGCAGAACTGGATTATGAGCACCATCTGGACCGGGTCCGAAACGCTCAGGCACTTACGGCCCCCGTTCAGGTACAGCTAGATGCGGACCATCAACAAATCCTTGTCCAATTGCCAGAAGACATCGCTACTTCTTCCGGTCAGGTGTTGTTCTATTATCCAACCGACTCACATCAGGATCAAGAAAGAACCTGGGAACAAGAAAGCGGCCAAGAAATCCTGCTTTCTCCAGAACGGCTTGCTAGCGGCCTCGTACGGATCAAAATCAATTGGGACTCAGAGGGGACGCTCTACTATCACGAACAACTGATTTATTTGCCCTAATATGGAACCACTGGTCCTGTTTTCAGCCGTTGCGATTGGGTTTGTCGGGAGCTTCCATTGTGTTGCGATGTGCGGCCCGATTGCCTTGTCCTTGCCGTATCGGCGGGGACAAGCCTGGCTGAGTCCCTGGCTATACAATTTGGGGAGAGTGACTGGCTATTCCTTCCTGGGAATTGCGGCGGGGATGTTTCACCAGGCGGCAGTTTTTGCGGGCTTACAAAAATGGATTTCTTTGATTGCTGGGGTGGGGCTGTTGCTGTTTCTGTTGGGCAAAGGCGAACAACGCTTCTGGCGGGTGCCGCTGCTCCGCAAGGGCCTGCAGCGCCTTCAAGCTCGCATGAGTGCCTATTTGAAACAAGGCCGTCGATCTGCTTTTTTCCAAATCGGTCTGCTGAATAGTTTTTTGCCTTGTGGGTTTGTCTACCTGGGATTGGCAGCTGCTAGCACCCAAACCGCCCTGCTGTCGAGCATGACTTATATGACTGCTTTTGGCATCGGGACGGTGCCTGCCATGCTCGGGATGACCCTGCTCGGCGCTCGACTGCAACCCGGCAAATACCCCTGGCTCGCTCCGGCCCTCAATGGCTTGGGCTACCTGGTGGCCCTGCTGCTGATCGTGCGTGG
>JBCCCJ010000908.1:0-3411 GCA_039033615.1 Bacteroidota bacterium | reverse complement strand
TTTGAAAAAGCTGCAGATTACTGGAAACAGGCTATAAAGTTAGCTCCAACCAATTATATTGAAGCTCAAAATTGGCCATGGAAATCTGAGCGGTAGTCGCCTTCCCTTCATTCATCAGCATGCCTAAGCGCCAAGCCAGGAGCTGCATTTTGGTAATCTCCGTTACCATTTCTGCCAGCTTGCGCTGCTGAAGCTGGAAAGCCCCAATGGGTTTTCCGAATTGCTCGCGTTCTTTGGCATATTTGAGGGCGCTCGCATAGCAATCCATCGCGGCTCCGATGGCTCCCCAGGCAATGCCATATCGGGCCTTATCCAGACAGCCAAGTGGCCCCCGAAGACCGCTGATGTTCGGCAGCAGATTGGCTTTGGGAACTTTCACATTGTCGAAGACCAATTCCCCCGTGTCAGAAGCACGAAGCGACCATTTGTTCGTGATTTTGGGAGTGGAAAAGCCTTCCATGCCCCGTTCTACGATGAGGCCATGAATTCTCCCCGCTTCATTTTTGGCCCAAACCACGGCGATATCAGCAAAAGGGGAATTGGAAATCCAGGTTTTTGCGCCATTCAGGAGGTAATGGTCTCCCTCATCGGTATAGTTGGTCACCATACCGCCAGGATTGGAGCCATGATCTGGTTCGGTCAGACCAAAACAGCCCATCAATTCACCGCTGGCGAGCCGAGGCAGGTATTTCTGCCTCTGCGCTTCCGATCCATATTTGTAGATCGGGTACATCACCAGAGAGCCTTGAACCGAGCACATGGAACGGATGCCGGAATCTGCTCGCTCAATTTCCTGCATGATCAAGCCATAGGAAATTTCATCCAGGCCAGGGCAGCCATATTCTTCAGGCAGCGAGGGGCCAAATAAACCCATGGCACCCATTTCCTGCACCAAGTGGGTCGGACATTGGTTGTCTTGCGCCCATTGGTTGATGTGAGGAATGATTTGTCGATTGATCCAGTCTCTGACGGACGATCGAATCATTTTGTGCTCTTCGGAAAGCAAGTCATCTACTCCGTAATAATCTGGAGCTTCAAAACTCTGGACCGCTTGAGCATGAGAAGTTTCTTGCGATGTCATATTAGATGGAAATCCTTTTTGTAGAATCAGATTCAAAGATACAGTTAGCCGATTCTTCCTCCAAGTTGTAAAGGGACAGTTTTGAGAAAAGCACAACTTTCCAGAGGGGAAAGGGATCGGGCAAGAGGTTCAATACTAATTTCGTATTTTTGGTACGTGAAAACATGGAAATCCCTTTTTCAACGGTCCACTTGGACCAATCGGCGCTTCCTTTTGAGGAATGGCTTGATCATTCTGTATCTCCTGGTGATGACCCTCATCTTGCCGCGTTCTTTTCGATTGAAGTTTCAATACGAAATCGGCAAGCCGTGGAACGGGGAGACGCTCAACGCCCCTTTTGACTTTCCCATTTACAAAGATGCAGACAGCCTTCAATCGGAAAGAAAACGCATTGGGAAGCAGGTAAAGCCAGTATTTCGGGTCGATAGCATGCGCATGAAAGCTTCCTTGCGGAACGTGCAGCAGCGCTACGACAAGTTTTATTCGGCTTGGGGACAGTTGCAACAAGCCAATGCAAGGGGGGATACTACCCAATCTCGTGAATTGTTGCAGACCTATTTTCAACAGGAATTCAAAGAAGTCAATGTCGGGCGCATTCCCCAAAAGAGTGCAAGTGAATGGCAAAGGGAAGTCATGGAACCTTGTCTCGCGGTTGCCAATCGCATCTACAACAAAGGCTATGTTCGGATGTTGGAGTCGGATACCTTGGGAGATTTCATTGCCTTGCGCACTGCGAAAGCGGAAGAGCGAAACATTCCGGTTTCGACCTTGCTCATCGGTCAGACTGCGATGATGCAATTTCTCAAAGGTCAGAAACTTCCCTTGTCTCCTGAAGTGCTGAAACTTACCCAGGTGATTTTGGGAGAAGACTTAGGCCCCAATTATTTCTATGACCAACGCTTGACCCAACAGGCAAGAGCAGAACGGGCCAGATTTGTATCTCCCATTTATGACAAGGTCAAGACAGGCGAGCCGATTGTGGTCAGAAATCAATTGGTAGATGATAGAACTGACGCCATTTTGAGCTCGCTTCGCCGAGAACAAGAAAGTCGATTTGGGCGGGAAAACCGATTGTTGAGCTACGTGAGCCAGTTTCTGGCAACTCTGCTCATCACCCTCTTGTTGTTGGTATACCTCAATCAAAATCAGCCCCGGATCTATTACAACAACACCAAGCTCAGCCTCATTCTCACCATTCTCCTGTTGACCGTCATCATGATGGTGGTTGCGAGTAAACTGAATGAGGTGGCCGCCCGATTGTCTGAGATTCTGGGCCCCAACATCAACCTTACCTACATCTACCTTGCGCCAGCCTGTATCGTTCCCATCTTCCTGAGTAATTTCTTCGACTTTCGCACGGGTTTCTTGTGCAATTTGGTTGTGGCCTTGTACGGGGCAGTGTTGATCCAGCAGGGGCTCGAATATGTGTTTGTCCAAACCCTGGCAGGAACCGTGGCCCTGTACAGTTTGCGGCGGATTCGAGAGCGAGCCCGATTCTTTTATACGCTGGGGTATATTTTTCTTGCCTACTGCATCTCCTTCACGGTATTCAGCATGTTGAGCAAGAGTACCTTTCTTGGGTTTGACTACAGTACCCTTTTGCTCTTTGCCATCAATGTGATCATCACGGTGATTGCCTACAACTTGATTTTCCTTTTTGAACAACTCTTTGGCATCACTTCAGACCTGACTTATTTGGAGTTGCTGGATCATAATCATCCTTTGCTCAAGGAACTCTCTCGAAAAGCACCAGGCACCTTTCAACACAGCTTGCAAGTCGCCAACATTGCCGAGGCAACCATCGAAGCCATTGGGGGGAATGGCCTGCTGACTCACGTGGGAGCAATGTATCACGATATTGGTAAAATGGCCAACCAGCGCTACTTCATCGAGAATATGTCGGAGGAAGAAATGGCAAATACCCCCCACAAAAAGCTCTCTTGTGAAGAAAGTGCCAACATCATCATCGGCCATGTAAGCCAAGGGATCGAATTGGCGAATAAATACCACCTTCCGAAGGAAATCACGCAGTTCATCGAAAGTCATCACGGCACCACCAGGGTCGAATTTTTCTATCGTCAATACCTGGCGGAAAATCATTGTGTGGAGCCTATTGGAGAAGACAAATTTCGTTATCCTGGACCAAAGCCTTTCTCCAAAGAAACGGCAGTTCTGATGGTGTCAGATTCAATTGAAGCCGCCTCCCGTTCGCAGAAAAATCCCACTCCAGCCAGCCTAAAGAAGCTTGTTAATGGCATCATTGATCACAAAATCAAAGACAATCAATTGGAAAACTCCAATCTAACTTTCAAGGATATTTCCATCATTCG
>JBCCCJ010000907.1:0-3413 GCA_039033615.1 Bacteroidota bacterium | reverse complement strand
CGTACTTCCTTCCGAAAAGGTTGTTGGAATAAGTCTGAAATCAGCGGGTCATCATCCACCACCAAAATGTGATGCGGCATGGGAGAGAGGTTAGAAGGTTCCTGCTGAAAAGGTACGAACAAATCGGAGGAAGGGGGAAAGCAAAAGATTCAAATGTTGAACCTAATCCGGTTTTCCCTCATAAGCTCCCATGCCAAACAAGCTGAAATCATAGCGGACTGGATCTTCCGGACAAAAACTGCGCAAAGATGCTGTCAGTTCGCTCGCCGCTTTCCAATCGTTTTGTTTTCGGGTCAACAGCCCCAGCCGCCGAGCTACCGTAGCGGTATGGACATCGAGCGGGCAGATCAATTGGGACGGAGAAATACCCTTCCACAATCCAAAATCTACCCCCATTCCGTCGTTTCGGACCATCCAGCGGAGGAACATATTGATCCGTTTGGCGGCAGAACCTTTGGCGGGATTCGCAAGGTGCTTGTGGGATCGAGCTGGGAAATCGGTGTCGGTGGTGAGGCATGTCCGCGCATGAATCAGCCCGCCATATACGTCAGGGTCCGAGGGTTTGATACCTTGGGTGAAGATCGTTTCGAGCCCTCCCTCCTGCTGATAGACTTTCCGCAAAGCGACTCGCATGGCCGCCAAATCTTCTCCATTGAAGGTTCGGTGGACAAAGGGAGTGGAAATCGGACGTTTCCCCATGACCCATTCGTAGGGTTGATCTTCCATGATAGCCAAGAGGCGTTCGCCGGAACGAATGATCATGGGCCGACGTCCCCAGGCAAGCAGGGCGATCAGAAAACCGGAAATTTCAATGTCTTCTTTCCGACTGAAACGATGAGGAATGCTGATGGGGTCCTCCAGAATGAAATCTGGCTGATTGTAGCGAATGAATCGCTCATCTAGCAGCGTCTGCAGGCCATCTGGAGAAGGGGATGCCATTTAGGAGGGGTCAGAATCGGAGGGCGGTTGGGACTTGCCATATCGGTGGGGGGAAATGGCCACATGGTCTTTCATGGCTTTTCTGGCCAATACCAGGGCGACCAACAGAGAGACGAAGGCAAATAACCCCAGAAATTCATCTCCGATGAAGAGGAAAAAATCATACAAGCCATGAAAGAGGATGGCGACTGCAAGTCCTTTCATGCGTTCCAAAAAAGGATTGCCTTCTCCGTGGAGAAATTTGGCCTTGCCGACGAAATAGCCACACATCACCCCGAAGGCCGCATGGGCAGGAACGGCCGTAAACATCCGCACGATGCCCGTTTGAACCCCTGTGCCATCGGCTCCAAATACGTATAACACATTTTCGATGGCCGCGAACCCCAGAGAAACGGCAACTCCATACATGATGCCGTCATAGGGTTCGTCAAACTCGCGATGGGGATAATTGTACCAGCGGAGGACCAAATATTTCATGCCTTCTTCGGTGGTCGCAACAACCAGAAAGGCATAAATGACCAAATCCCAAAGGTTTCCGGCTTCAGCTGAAGTGCCTGTGATTTCGCGTAGCCACTCTCCGATGTAAATCACTGGGGCAGCAGTGAATACCCCCAAAATGAAGGTGACGATCAGATATTTCAGAGGCTCCCGGTCGTATTT
The DNA here is from genome assembly GCA_039033615.1 of Bacteroidota bacterium. GTDB lineage: Bacteria > Bacteroidota > Bacteroidia > J057 > J057 > JBCCCJ01. Next base: position 1,814 of record JBCCCJ010000907.1, on the reverse strand, counting down.
GTCCCGTAAATAGACAAATGTGAAGATGAAAATAATGGGAGCCAGCGCCAATGCCAGCAATTCTATCGTTTGCATGCTGGCAAATTACAAAACTTCGTGCTTAAACCATCTTTTCCATCATCAACCAGCGGCCACAGATGGTCTCGAATAGGCGAAGATTGGTGAAATAATCAAATGGCTTACTGAAATAGTCTTCTGCTCCCAATTCCCGGGCTCGTTGTTCATCTTCCGGCTTCTTAGAACCGGAATACATGACCACCGGAAAATGTTTCAGTTGGTCCTGCTGAAGGTGGGTCAACACGCCAAACCCATCCAGATTGGGCATGGTCAAATCTAAGATCATCAAATCAATTTGATGAGCGGTTTCGTTAGTTCGTCGAATGAAATCCAATGCTTGCTCACCAGACTCGACCCAGGAGATGTGGACAGGCTTATGCACTTTTCTGATGGCGAAGGTAGTCAGTTCTGCGTCGGTTCTGTTGTCGTCCACCAGCAGAATGTGTTTGGCAAATGGATTCATACGGTTACAATAATCTTTCTGGAAGTTTTCGATTTGCATTGTCAAATTGTTCAATTTTTGGGGGATTCCAACAGCAAGAAAAATCTACCTCTTACATACCACAGCTTTTATGCTAGTTGGATACTTCAGGGTGCTTAAACAATGGAATGTCAGAAAGAAATGGGTACCTTTCGCACCAAAATAGAACCCTTTGCGTATGAAAATCGGCCTATGCATCCTCCCATTTTGTTTGGTTTTCCTGTCCTGTCAAAATTCTGAATATCAGGAAATTGAAAAGATAGACATGCAAGGATTTTCGGTGGCGCCGCTTCCCTTCTCTGAGGTGGAGATCACCGCTGGGATGTGGCAGGATAGATTGGAGACAAATCGAAAGGTTTCCATTCCATTTGCGTTTCAGAAGTGCAAAGAAAGTGGCCGAATTGATAATTTTTCTATCGCAGCCGGGCAAGAAAACGGAGACTTTCGGGGGAAACGATATGATGATTCTGAGGTGTACAAAGTGCTGGAGGGCGCTGCTTATACCTTGCAGACCCACCCTGATCCCACTTTGGAACGCTACTTGGATTCTCTGATTCAGCTGATTGCTGCGGCTCAAGAACCCGACGGCTACCTATTTACCACTCGAACCATCAAGCCCGATCAACCCGCAGACGCTAGCCCAGGCCGATGGAGTGATCTAGGGCGAGACCATGAATTGTACAACGCTGGTCATTTGTATGAAGCCGCCGTGGCGCATCATCAAGCCACAGGCAAAACCAGTTTTCTGGAGATCGCCATCAAACATGCGAACCTGGTGTATGAGGAGTTTGTGGTCCAAGAGCGAGCAGGCGTGCCCGGTCATCAGGAAATCGAGATGGGACTCATTCGCCTGTACACGGCCACAGGAGAGGAAAAGTACCTGGACTTGGCTCACCTCTTTCTTGAGCGGAGAGGACGGCAATTACCCGAAGAAAAATCGGGGATCAACCACCAGAGGCCTGTGTACAGCCAGCAACATCTCCCGGTCGCCCAACAAAACGAAGCCGTTGGGCATGCGGTTCGGGCGGGACATCAGTACATCGCGATGGCGGACATTGCGGGCCTGAAGCAAGACAGTAGCTACCGATCTGCTTTGCAAGCAATTTGGGAAGATGTCGTTACGGGCAAGCAATCCATCACTGGTGGGGTAGGAGCCAGCCGAGCAGGAGAATCTTTTGCTGCAGCGTATCAGTTGCCCAATGCCTTGGCCCATAATGAAACCTGTGCTGCCATCGCGAATATGAGATGGAACTACCGGATGTACCTACTCCACGGG
>JBCCCJ010000906.1:0-3414 GCA_039033615.1 Bacteroidota bacterium | reverse complement strand
GACCAGGAGCACATTGGCGACGTTTGAGCCGACGACATTGCCGAGGGCAAGGCCCGGCACACCGTCGTAGATCGCCGATATCGAGATGAGGAGCTCGGGCGCCGACGTGCCGAAGGCGACGATGGTGAGACTGACGATGAGGGCGGGGATGCCGACGCGGAGCGAGAGGTTCACCGCGCCCCGCACCAGCAGATCGCCCGCGACCAGAAGAAGGACGAGCCCGATGGCCGCGTACCTATCAAATTGATGATTTTCAATTCATAACTCTCTCCGATTTCCCCAGAAACACTCAGGTGAAACTGCCCGCTGGTCGGATTGGGATACACATTGGCTTCAATGGAGAGTTTGTTGCCCTCATCGAGCGGCAATTCTGGTGTGGCCATCAATCCGGTGGCCATCATCAATAAGGTACTGAGGAGAAAAGGGAGGATTCGTTTCATCATTCGCAGGTCCTTGATTTTCAATACTCATTATACTCCGAGAAGTAGGGCGATGTTTCTCCAGCGGGTTGAAAAGTGAGTAAACGTGCCCGAATGGAGGATGAAGCGGGCAAATGGTCGAGTGAAAGCGCAACCGCCTTCGTTCAGGTTTTCCTCTCCCCTACTCTCAGGCAACCGGACTCCTTGTCAAATTCGCCTGTTGCAGAGGCGCGAGGTAATTTCATTGGTGGGTATTTCAATTTTCAGGAGCATTTTTTTGGGGTAATTTATGTATCTTAGTTTTACCAGTAAGATCTAATTTCTGTTACATGTCAAAGAAACTAGCCAAAAAAGTGGCGGAAGCCACGCGCAGCCTGCATGAAGCAGAGCATCAATTGAAGGAACTCAAACAATTGATCAAGGATCGCAAGTCTGTCCTCAAAAAGGCCCAAAAAGCCTTCAAAGAGGCGAAGAAGGACGAAAAAAAGAAGCGCAAAAAAGACAAGAAGAAAGGGGCGAAGGCCAAGAGAAAGGAGGGGAAGAAATCTTCTTCGAAGAAGAAATCTAAGGCCACTCCGAAGGCAAAAGTCAAGAAGGAGAAGCAGAAAAAGAAGACCGCAAAACCAAGCCCTACGCCTCCTAAGATGGTTTTTCCCGAACCCGTCAAGGAGAAGGCTCCAGCTAAGAAGGCGATTATTGCCACGCCACCGGGGGAAGACCAGCAGAAAGTGGCTCCTTTGCCCAAGCCTACCCCCAAAACCACCCCTCGCAGGAGACGAGTCAAGCCCGCTCCCCAAGAGAACCGATGCCAGGCCAAGACTGCTTCGGGCAAACAATGCACTCGCTCAGCGAAAGAGGGCAGTCTCTACTGTGGCATTCACGCCAAGCTGGAGAAAAATCGCCAGAACCCTAGTCCATCTACTGCAAAGCAAGCAGCCAGTAGCAACCGTGCCACGGCCAAACCTTGCCAAGCCACCACAGCAGCGGGAAAACCATGCTCCCGCTCTGCAAAAGAAGGGAGTTCATACTGTGGCATCCACGCCCGAAAGTTTGATAAGTAGTACGAGCCCTCTTCTCTCTATCTGACTGATCCATTATGCAATACCCCTCTTTGACAAATCGGTTATTCAGGGTGGGAGGCTGGTTGATCCTGATCGGTTTTCTGACGCTGCTGACTCAGGTAGGCGGCATCATTCTCCTGCTGTATCTCCCCTTGGGACGGAGAATTCGCAACAGCCTTCCCAAAGGCTGGAAGAGGCGAGGGATTCAACTCGGAAGTGCAGTGAGCTTCTATTTGTTGATCAGCATGGTGGTGGTGGTCCCGCTGGCAAAACTAGGGGGCCGAGTGCCCCTGCCGATATTTCAAGGAGAATTGCAACCGCTACACCTCTGCTATCCTCTCCTCCATCGCCATTACGTCCAACCAGAATTGAAGGCCTTGCTTGTTGAAGCTGCCACGGCGACCGCCGATCAATATCCGGGGACCATCACCGCTTACCTGGATGCAAGCCATCCATTCGGGGATGGGTACCCTCTCCTTCCTCATCTGAGTCATCAAGATGGAAAGAAGGCAGATCTGGCCTTTTTCTTCCAGAATCAGCAAGGCGACCCTCTCCCCAAAAAGGCGCTGAGCTGGATCGGATATGGCGGAGTGGTTGAGCCACAACCAGGGGAGTTGGATCAACCAAAACGCTGCGAAGCCGCCGGACATTGGCAGTACAGCATCCTGGAAACCATTACTCCTCCCTTTCTCCTGCCCAAGCGCATGGCAGATGAAGCACGTACCCGCTTCCTGCTCCGCTATTTGGCTCGACATCCCAGCACTGGAAAAATCTTCCTGGAACCCCACTTGAAACAGCGCTGGGGCCTCACCAACTTCCGCAAAGTTCGCTTTCACGGCTGCCACGCTGTGCGACACGACGATCACATTCATGTGCAGTTGTAGGAATTGGGGAAGTAATGTGGATGATTCTGAAAAGGTCTGACAATTCTGTGTTCTGACAGGGAACTGATCTGTCCTCTCCGAAACATGGCGCGTTACAAACGCTGATATTTGATCCTCACGAGTTACAAACTCGTGAGAACGAAGTCTTTGCCACGGCAAGTCTCGCTTCCCGCCTACTCCCTACTGCCGCTGCTACTGCCAACTCCCCTCTGTCCTACCCCATCTGTTTCAGCATTCCCAGCATTTTTCGCTTGGCTACGGGGAGCAAAGAGGCCTCTTCAGGAAAGGCCTGGCGAGCAATCATGAGCCAAGTAGCTGGATTAGGCAAATGGGAGAATTGCCGCACGAGCTGCAGCTTTTTTGCCTCGTACGTATTGGCAAGGCCATAATCGAAGGTTTCTACCCAATCAAAGGAAATGCCATAGAAGTTGCCTTCGGTGTTCTCCAGAAAAATCTGATGATACTGGAAAACCTTTACTTGTTTGCCAGGATCTACCCGGAGGAAGAGATAGCCTTCCTTTTTGTATAAGGGCGTGATCCCAATCGGCTCAACCTCCAATTGCGTTTGAATGTATTCGTACAATTCCTTGCCATTTCGAAGGTGTGATTGAAACTGGGGCAAGGCAAAGGCTACGATCGACTCGATTTCCTGCATTTCCGGCATTGGCTCCACCTCACTTTCTCTGACCAACTGCAGGCGTTTGAATTCTTCCTTGCTCAAGCGAGAAGGGAATTGCTCTTTCAACAACGCCTTGTTTTCATGGAAATGATGCAGGTTTCGGTATTGCAGAATCAATTCTTTGAGAGAAGGATATAAGCGTACTTCTGCAAACTCCCGGCTGACGTGTTGCAAATAGGCCAACAACACATACTTCTTGTATTCGAAGTCCAGGTTGCCTTCCAAAAACCAATCAGTTGATAATCGTTCCATACCCAAAAGAGGCTAATGTGAGAGGATAGGTTGCGAGCAGCACACATCCAATTAATTGAATATACGCACATCAGACTCAAGCTGTCAAGTCCAAAAGCAAACACCCTATACTTGAATCT
>JBCCCJ010000905.1:0-3414 GCA_039033615.1 Bacteroidota bacterium | reverse complement strand
GGCTTTGCCAATGGATAGCTAGTGCCAATGGTTGGTTAATGATTTCATTGAATATCTTCCCCATCATTTTCCTACCTTCTGGCGTCTTACCAGAAAGCTCCCTCCCTACCTATGCGTCCCATCTTCCTGCTTGTCAGCTGTGGTTTGTTGTTCGTATCTCCGCTTCTTGGGCAGGAAGCGTCCCTCCAGACTTCCTCCCTGCGGCTGGAATTGGCCGGCAGTGGAGGCATCGGTTCCCTCAACTTTGAGCAGGCCTTTGTGCAGCGGCAGCGCTGGACGGGGATGTGGCGGATCGGCATGAGTTTCGCCCCCATCGACCGCAACAATGGGGTCGCCCTGATTTTTCCTCTCCTGTTGCAAGGCTTGTATGGCAAAGCTCCCCACTACCTGGAAGTCGGTCTTGGGCAAGGCCTGACCATCACCACCAAAGGGCAATTTTTTCTCTTAGGCACTGCTTCCGCAGGATACCGCTTTTCCCCTGCTGACCGCCGTTGGTTTGCGAGCCTCAGCTATACCCCCTTGATCTCCTACATATTCAATTTCCAGGTGCAACAATGGGGCGGCATCAGCCTGGGCTATTATCTTGAATGACTATGAAATCACCTTGGAGCTTTGTCTTCGCCCTCTCCTTGCTGCTTGCTTGCAACAAAACCGTCGTCTTTGACGGAGCAAATGCCTATGCCGATGGATTTGAGACATATGCCAGCAGTAAGACCTTGTTGGATGACAGCGATGAGTTTTGGACGTTTACCCAACTGACGCTGGAAGGCAATACCATCACGGTTGATTCTACCTTTGCGCATACTGGTCAGCAGTCCCTCCGCTTTGACGGAGCGGGTACTTCGGGAGATATCCTGTCCAAAACCAGCCTTTCTAAGAGCAATTTGGCGTTTTGGGAAGGGGAAAGCCTGCGGGTGACGGCTTGGTATTATTTGGCGGATACCCTGGAGTTGGCGTGGTTGTTTCTGATGGATCTGGAAGAAAAAATTCCCGTCGGGGCTGGTCCAGGAATGCGCATCGCCCTGGTGGACAACCAATTGCTGTTGGAGCACAAATACCTGGAGCCCAATCTACTTCAGCCAGAAGCTACCGCCATCGAGTTTCCCCGCAATCAGTGGGTCGAAATCCAATGGGAATTGACGTTGTCCCGAAATGGAGCAGGAGAGGTACGCCTGTGGCAGGACGGGCAATTGCTGATCGAAGCGACGGAGCACAATACCTTGCCCAAGGACGTGCTGTATTTTCAGCAGGGCACCCTCGGTCGGTACAACAGCTTGGAAATTGGCCTTACCGCCCAACCGGCGAATCAGCCAGCTCGCCTTTGGGTGGATGAAGTGAAGATTGAGTTGGTGGAGTGAACCCATTCGCCTGCCGCCGCCAACGCTTGAGAATCGGCACAAATTCTTTGAAGGCCGCGACCATGAATAAAAAGGTGGGCATAGAGTTCCGAATCCGGAAATCTTCCCACACGCTTGTGTCCTCATTGAGGAAGCTCAGGATCAAGTCTGCGGGGAGTTTTTGGAAGAAGTCATCAAAAATCTTCCAGGCAGGTACTTTCTGCTCTTTCAAGACCCGCAAAAAGACCGCGTCCATGACCATGAAGCGAGACAAGGAGGCATCCAATTGATCCAAGGGGTCTTTGCCTTGCAGGATGTTTTCCGTGATCTGGTGGCTATTTTTTTGGATAAAGGCGAAGGTATAGCCCGTGGAGGGCTTGGCGTTTCCTCCCGCGATCCCAATATTGATGACCGACTCGCTCCTGCGCCGGGGGATATGTGCCGTGGTCATGGGAATGATGCCAAATTCTTTTTCCTCTATGCTGAACTCTTTCAGGGGGACACTTTCCTCAACGTAGGCCGCTACTTTGGCCTCGTACACCTCATCCGTCAGGATTTCTGGGCTGAAGGAAGTGAATTCCACCAGTACCTGATCCTCAGCAAAAGGCAAGACGTAGAAAAAATCGCAGCCATAGGTCTGCTCGATCCGAAAGTCCATCAGGATCGGGTCCATCTTGCTGATGATGGCAGGATCGCCTTTCAGAAACCAGCCTTTGAAATGCTGAAAGAGGGTGTGATCGTAGGCTTCCCCGGCAATCGTTCCAGGCACGCTGTTGAAGATGTAGGCCTTGGCGTGGTAGGTTTCCCCCTCACAGATGACCTCCTTGCCCCGGATTTCCAGCATCTGATCTTGCCGAAACTCCACATTGGGGCTTTGCTGAATCACTGCCTGGGCTTTCTGGTAAAAGTCCCGGCTTCGGATCATTTTGTAGGCATACGGAGCAATGTCCAGGGTGAGATCACTCTCAGGGGTGAGAAATTGGAGCACTTCCCACTTCTTGGTCAGGATGTCATCCAGCGGGCTCTTGCCTTTTTGCCAAAAGCACCAGGTTCGATCATTGGTCGTTTTCTGCTCCCGATCCAGGAGGAGAATTTCTTTGTCCTGGAAGAAAGGATGCTCCATCCAGTGAATCACCAAACTCAGTCCCGCAGCGCCGGAACCAATGATGATGTAATCGTAAGAAGTGGCCATGGACATGTGTGCAGGGATATGGGGGAATGGTTCTCTTTCAAAGATCAACCCTGGATCGAAAGGGTTGTTTTGGATATAGAGAAAGTGCTATTCCTGGCTACTCTGGTCAATTCTCTGCTCTCTATTCTTGCGGGTTTACAATTCGTGAGCGGTGATCGCTGGGAAGGCTCAGTAATTAGGCGAGACTGTCCAAATGGTCTTGATATATTTTTTTCGCTTCGGTAAAGCGAGATACATATCCCGGCTCTATGATGTGGCCATTTCTATAGAAACGATGAAATGAGGGCAAGTAGAAATCTGCGATGATGTTGGCACCAAAGTGCGGAAATATCTCTTTGGACAATTTCAACACGTTATTCATGGGTCTTCGACTTGGACTGGTTGATAACAAAAACATCGGTTTGTTACCCCAAATGTTCCTGGGTTGATCCATAGGAATTCTGGAGAGCCAATCCCAAAGATTCTTGAACGCAGAGGTATGCAAGCCATTATACTCTGCAAGCGACAGGATGATGCCATCGCTGTTTTTGATCAACGTTAGAAATTTTCTAGCATTGGCAGGGATCCCATATGCTTTCTCTAGGTCAACAGAATATAGCGGCAATTCAAAGTCATTCAGATCAAGGATGCTGACTTCGACATTCTGCAGTTGCTTTGCGGCAAATTGTGCAAACTGTTTGTTGATGGACTCCTTGCTGTTGGAAGCGCCAAAGGCTACGATATGTTTCGTCATCACAGGTACTGTTTTGAGGGAAGGGCAAAGGGTTCAGTTGGCAAAATGGCTGAGCCTATTCTAGGCAAGGATACTTTTCTCAATTCCCTGTTGATACGCAAAGGCATTATCGCTTTGCTCATACCCCTTGAGTCTCTCTTGAAGCAGAGCCT
>JBCCCJ010000904.1:0-3414 GCA_039033615.1 Bacteroidota bacterium | reverse complement strand
CGTCGCATTCCCGATAGTCATGTGTTTTCCTGAACCACGAGCACATTGCCTCTGGCGATGCCAATGTTTTCTTCATCTATGTAATCCAGGCTGTCTGAATACAGGGTATAGGAGGAATCTTTGAGCGTCGATCGACTGGTCAAATTCACTCGACTGGCCCGGGTGTCATACGTCCCGCTGGAAGTCTGGATATCTCCATCCTTGCTGATGATATCCGTCAAGGTGAGGAAAACTGCCACCTTGGTTTGGGTATTGTAGCCCAGGGTGTCGGTATGGAGGGTGTAATCGGGGTGAACCAACTCGACTTCTTTTTTGAAGTAGGCCATGTCCTCATTGGGATAGTAATACCCAAACTCGCTGGTGAGGACGGATTCATCATCCACCAATTGCCCGCCGTCCTGATAGTATCCGTACTCTTCTTCCCGGTAATAGGTCAACCGATCTGTGGTGAGTACCGATTGCTGATTGGTGAGGGTGATGTTGTCATACACTTCGGCGACCCGGGTATCGCCTTCATATTCCATTCGGTCGCCAAACAGAAATACGCTATCTGGCATTTCCACTCGGACAGAATCAAATACTTCGATGCGATTTTCCGCTTCGTAGAAATAGGCTCGCTCACAAAAAAAGAGGGTAGAATCCTGTTTCAGTTGAACGTCCCCGATCAATTTCTGCACACCAATGCCGTCCCGCTTATCGAAGGAGAGCAAATCCGCATGGATGATCTCCAGCCGTTTGCTGGTCGAATCAGCGGTGCTATCCTGCTCCACAGGCGGCCCCGCTTGGATGGGTACAGGCGTTTGTTGAGCCAGCAATTGACTCCCCATGAGGCACCACATCAACAACCCAATCCAGCAAAATTGCTTCATGTGCGCAAGTTAGCAGGGAAAAAAACGATCCCCAAACGAACTAAGGTGGTTCGGGGATCGCAGATGGTTGGTTGAGAAGTATGTTGTCAGCTTTGCTGGTTGCGATTCAGCACACTGATGACCAATCGCTTGACCGTTTCCATTTCTTCTGCCTTGCTGGAAGCGACGAATAAAGTCAAGCCAGCGAGGGCTTCATTGCTGATGATGGGCTGTCCACTTTCTTGATAGAGCATGCCATTTCGTTGCAAAAAGAGCAGGAAACAAGCAGCTGCAATGCGTTTGTTCCCATCTACGAAGGCATGGTTTTTTACCACGAGATAGAGCAAGGTGGCGGCTTTTTCTTCCAAGGTAGGGTAGAGGTCCTTGCCATCAAACGATTGACGAATTTGGGCGAGGGCGCTCTCGAATCCCTGATCTTTCTCTTTGCCAAAAACAGCCGAAGCAAACTCTGTGGTCATGTCCTGGATTACCGAACGATATTCCTGACTTTCTGGATAGGCCGCAGCTTGCCGAGAAATTCCCGTGCGATCCAACTGCTCATGATCGTAGTCATCCAGCAAGGAGAGCCCCTTGGCAAAAAAATCCAGCCAAGCAGGATGAGCTTCGTCCAATCCTTCTTGCATCGCCCGACTCAAAATCCGGATACCATCTTTGAGGACCTGGAGTTCCTGATTCTTCTGAGAAATTCGTTGTTCATTGATGATGTAGCCCTGCACCAGAAAATCTCGCAGCCGCTGGGTTGCCCACTGCCGAAATTGGGTACCTCTGACTGATTTGACTCGGTAGCCAACGGAGATGATGACGTCCAGGTTGTAAAAGGAAATGTTCCTCTTCACCTTTCTGCGACCTTCCTTTTGAACTATCAAGGATTCCTTGACAGTTGAATTGGGGGATAATTCCCCTTCCCGAAAACAGTTGTTGATGTGTAGGCTGATGTTTTGCTTGGTCTGATCGAATAATTGAGCCATCTGGGCTTGCGTCAACCAAACGGTGTCTTTCTCAAATTGGACCTCCAACTGAGCTTGTCCGTCTTCGCTCTGATAAATGAGAACTTGATTCATGAACTCTGAAGTTTTTGTGGAAACCAAAACGCTAGCCCCCATAAAGTAATAGGAGTCTAAGCAGGAAGGGTTCTTCTCATAAAAAAAGAGAGCGGGAAACAATCAGGGGATTCCCCACTTCAGAGCTTTGTATTGGGAGCCAACATAGAGAATTGTGGGTACAACTACAAAAATGGCAGAAGTACGAAACTCCTGCCATTTGAACGGTAATTAGGTTGAGTAGTCTGGTGCTAGTTCTGGTGTTGATTCGCAGCATCCAGCCAGTTAGATGCGACTTCCTTCATTTGGGATTTGGGTAGGTCCAAGGTCCGAATGGGGAATGGAATACTGATACCAGCCTGGTCAAAACGCTCTTTGATGCGAATGATGGCCTCAGATTTGGCCTCAAAATAATCGTGCTCAGGAAAGCGAATCCAAAAACGGCCCAATAAATTGATAGAGCTGGCCCCAAAACCAGTAACCACACAATCAATCGGCTGAGAGGTATCTACATTGGGGACTTCTTTCATGGCCTTCTCGACTTCCTTCTTGGCTTTGCGAAGGGAATCTCCATAGGCTACCCCTACCTCAATGTCGATTCGCCTAGTACCAGCTGTGTACTTGATGACTTCCCCTTGATATAGTGTTTTGTTGGGGATGATCGCGATTTGCCCCTGCAATGTGCGAATGTTCGAAGTACGTAAAGCAATCTCTTCGATATGCCCCATATGATCACCAATTTTGATCAGGTCTCCGATTTGAAAGGGCTTCCTCACTGCAATCATGATCCCGGAAATGAAATTCGCAGCGATTTCCTGAAAAGCAAATCCCAATGCAAGACCAGCGATTCCAATTCCTCCTAGCAATGTCATGACGGTATCGCGGAGTTGGAGGATACCAAGTGAGACAAACACTCCAATGCACAGAACGAGAAACATACTCATTTTACTCACCAAGCGATTGACAGCCTCATTATTTGAAAACCGATCAAGGGTATTGGCTACCAGCTTTCTGATTCCGGTTGCTGCGAAACCGAAGGCGAGCATAACCAAAAGAGCTAGCAAAAAATTAGGAAGCATGAGAAAGAGATTCTCTGCCCATCCACTGAGTTTGTCAATGAGATGTTGAAACATTTCTTGGTATTCGAGATCTAGCATAAAAGAAGGGGAAATCTATGGCGTGGCAGAAAAAAAGGAGGCCAAAGCCCCCTAACTATGCCTATAAGCCATATAATATTTGATTGATTGAGGCGAAATGGGAAAGAAAATGTGTGCGCGAGGCAAAGATACCTGCTTGGGTGGTGGACGTGTTTCTGAACGATACATCCAATTGGAAAAGTGTTTGAAGGGAAAAACCAAGATCAAATAGAATTGATAAAGGATTTCAACTGCTCTTTGGTTTGACCCGTTTTCTCTTGCAGGCGACCCAACCATTCGTCTTCTTGACCTTCCAAATAGGTCAGATCATCATCAGTGAGAGTGGCATAGGTCTTTTTGAGACGGCCT
>JBCCCJ010000903.1:0-3417 GCA_039033615.1 Bacteroidota bacterium | reverse complement strand
GTTTTGCACCTTTACGCGGTCGCCACCCATGCGGCCGGCCATCTTCATTCCCTTGAATACTCGGGAAGGAGTAGAGCCTGGTCCCAAAGAACCTGGGGCACGTTGGCGGTTGTGCTGACCGTGAGTCCGCTCACCAACCCCACTAAATCCGTGGCGCTTTACTACCCCCTGAAACCCTTTCCCTTTGGAGATCCCTACGATGTCCACAAATTCGCCTTCGGCAAACAAGTCAACGCCAATGGTATCCCCCAAGTTCAACTCTCTATCAGAGAAGTCGAATTCTGCAAGCTTGCGCTTAGGAGTGGTTCCAGCCTTCTCAAAATGACCGCGAAGGGGAGCAGAAGTATTCTTTTCTTTAGCCTCATCGAAGGCCAATTGCACAGCGTCGTAGCCATCAGTCTTGCCATCTTCCCGAAGTTCAGAAGACTTGATCTGAGTAACTATATTTGGCTCTGCGTATATCAGTGTGCAGGCGATGTTTTTCCGATTCTCATCGAAAATGCTTGTCATCCCTACTTTCTTACCGATGATTCCTGCCATCTTAAAAACAGTTATGAGTTACGGCTTGCTCTTGATTACACTTTGATTTCTACATCCACTCCACTGGGGAGTTCGAGTTTCATCAGAACATCGACCGTTTTTGAACTAGAGCTGAAAATGTCGATCAAACGCTTGTAAGAACTAATCTCGAATTGTTCGCGAGACTTCTTGTTTACGTGTGGCGACCGGTTGACGGTAATGATAGAACGTTCCGTAGGCAACGGGATTGGGCCACTTACGATGGCACCCGTTTGTTTCACCGTACGAACGATCTTCTCTGCAGACTTGTCAACCAGGTTGTGGTCGTACGACTTCAGTTTGATGCGAATCTTTTGGGTCATTGCCTTTCGATTATCGGTACAGGAGCGTCCTATACTTTGGTCAATTTTCCTTTAGCTGCGGCAATTACTTCTTCCTGGATGCTGGAGGAAGTTGCCTCATAGTGAGAGAACTGCATGGTGGATGCGGCACGGCCAGAAGAGATGGTCCGCAAGTCAGTAACGTAGCCAAATAGCTCAGAAAGAGGCACTTTAGCTTTGATTACTTTGGAGTTGCCACGGTCGCCCATGTTATCAATTTTACCACGACGACGGTTGAGGTCGCCGACGATGTTACCCATGTACTCTTCGGGGGTAACTACTTCTACTGCCATGACTGGCTCTTTCAAGAATGCACCTGCTTTGGGAGCGGAGGTACGGAATCCCAAACGAGCGGCCAATTCGAATGAAAGCTGATCGGAATCCACTGCGTGGAAACTTCCATCATACAAACGAACCTTTACTCCTTCACATGGGAACCCTGCCAATACTCCGTTTGACAATGCTTCTTCAAAGCCTTTGGAAACAGAAGGGATGTATTCTTTCGGGATATTTCCACCTTTGATCTCATCGACGAACTGGAAGTTTCCTTCGAAATCTTCGTCTATCGGCCCGATCTCAAATTTGATATCCGCGAATTTACCACGACCACCAGTCTGCTTCTTGTACACCTCACGGTGCTCAATGGTGGACTTGATCGCTTCACGATAAGACACCTGGGGTTGCCCTTGGTTGATTTCTACCTTGAACTCACGACGGAGACGATCTACGATGATCTCCAGGTGAAGCTCTCCCATACCAGCAATGATGGTCTGGCCAGTTTCTTCATCAAAAGAAACCTGGAAGGTAGGATCCTCCTCTGACAGCTTGGAAAGGCCAACCGAGAGTTTGGACTCGTCTTTCTGAGTTTTGGGTTCTACCGCCAACTTGATCACAGGATCAGGGAAGGTCATAGATTCCAAGTTCAGAGGCGCATCCAACGAAGTGATGGTATCACCTGTGCGAATGTCTTTGAATCCAATTCCACCAGCGATATCACCAGCTTCTACGAATTCAATTTGATTCCGCTTGTTGGCGTGCATTTGCATGATCCGTCCCAACCGTTCTTTCTTACGAGTTCGATTATTCAGAATGGCAGTACCAGCATCAATCCGACCAGAGTATACCCGGAAGAACGTCAAGCGACCTACGTGAGGATCGGTCATGATTTTGAAAGCCAATGCGGCGAAAGGCTCTTTGGAATCAGGCTTGCGGCTTTCCTCATCTCCCGTATCTGGGTTAGTTCCAATGATTGCAGGAACGTCCAGCGGAGAAGGCAACAACGCACAAACAGTATCCAATACTGCCTGAACTCCTTTGTTTTTGAAGGCAGAGCCACACATCATCGGGGTGATGGCCATGTCTAATACCGCAGAACGCAGCGCACCGATGATCTCTTCCCGAGTGATGGAATCAGGATCTTCGAAATACTTCTCCATGATAGACTCATCGTACTCAGCAACTGCTTCGATGAGTTTGGTCCGCCACTCTTCTACTGTTTCTTCCAGTTCCGCAGGGATTTCGATTTCTTCGAAGGTCATCCCCATGTCATTCTCATTCCAAACGATGGCTTTGTTGTCGAGCAAGTCAACCACTCCTTTGAAATCAGATTCGGCACCGATGGGTACCTGAAGGGGAACTGGATTTCCTCCCAGCATATCGTCTACCTGGCGAACAACTTCAAAGAAGTCAGCACCAGAACGGTCCATCTTATTGACAAACCCGATACGAGGAACATTGTATTTATCTGCTTGACGCCAAACAGTTTCGCTCTGGGGTTCAACACCTCCTACAGAACAGAATACTGCAACAGCACCGTCAAGTACACGCAAGGAACGCTCAACTTCAACTGTAAAGTCAACGTGTCCTGGAGTATCAATGATGTTTACCCGATGCTCAACACCATTATAAGGCCAACTAGTAGTAGTAGCAGCAGAGGTAATGGTAATTCCACGCTCTTGCTCCTGCTCCATCCAGTCCATGGTGGCAGCGCCATCGTGTACCTCCCCGATTTTGTGAGAAATCCCAGTATAATACAGGATCCGCTCGGTGGTGGTAGTTTTACCAGCATCAATGTGAGCCATGATGCCGATGTTGCGGGTATCTTTTAAAGGAATTTTGGCCATTTTATTTCCTGTGCCTTAGAATTTTTGCAACTCAAAGATTTGTAGTAGCGTCAAGCAAACTGACGGTTACTGGCTAAGGAATGTATGTATTGAAAATACTAGAATCTGAAGTGAGAGAACGCCTTGTTCGCTTCTGCCATGCGGTGGGTGTCATCCTTCTTTTTGACGGCTTGACCTTCTCCGCGAGAAGCGGCAACGAATTCTGCTGCCAATTTATCTCTCATGGATTTTCCATTGCGAGACTTTGAATAGCGAATCAGCCAGCGAATGCCCAATCCTTCTCTGCGCTTAGGCTTCACCTCAGTGGGAACTTGAAACGTAGCTCCCCCTACTCGACGGCTTTTCACTTCCACCATAGGCATTACATTGTTCAATGCCTTTCTAAAGACTTCCAG
>JBCCCJ010000902.1:0-3418 GCA_039033615.1 Bacteroidota bacterium | reverse complement strand
CCGCAGCAGACGCAGCAGCAGCGAAAACTGCTGCAGAAGCTGCTCGTGCCGCTGCTGATCGTGCCAGCCAGCAGGCCGCAAGTGCTCAAAGCACCGCCAGCCAACCCCAAACAGATCAATATCATGCTCCCCGATGGATTTGTGATATCGAAGGGTGTTTTCAGTAACATAGCTGAGTACTCTTCCGTTGGTTTCTCTCGCTTGGGCGGGAATAGGGGCAATGGCTCGGTATTCACCAAGCGTCGAAGGCTTAAAAAAATCAAAAAAATAATTCCGATAATCTCCTCCGATTGAGGTAATAAACTGTAGGTCTGGAAGGATATCGTACGTCAAAGCAGCCTTGCCAAAGATTCTGAATCGAAACCGATCATCTTTGATTTCGGCATACGCCAGGGGGTTTTCTTGTAGGCTGCCATCCGCTGATTTATTGAGGAGTTGGCCTTGACTCAGTGCAATCCTACCATCTGCTTCATACGCATCAAAAAATGGGTAATAGATCATACTAGCAGCGATGGGATCCTCGCTCCAATGCCCAAGGTTTGTATAATCCTGAATGGAATAAGAGGGAGTGATGTTTAATCTAAATTGGATCTTGCGATTGAGGTCAGTGGTGATTTTCGCAAGCCCTCCGATTCTTTCGTAGCTGGTACCAATGGCCAACCCCTCTTGCCGGAAATACTCGGATATGACAAGATAATTGCCACTTGAATTTCCCCCGGAGAAGGAGGCTTTTGTGCTGGTGATAGCTGACTTCCGAAAAATTTCATCCAACCAATCTGTATTGGTCAAGCCGGGCTCTCCATTTAGATAGGGTTCTACATAGGCAAGTCTCAACTCGCGTTTATTTGCTCCGTTGGCGATGCGTGTAGCCTCATCATGTGTAGCCTCACGGTTTTCTAGATCTCGCGAAACGTAGCCCCAATCCCTTGCTTCTGTGAAAAATTGAGCTGCAGAATACGCATCCGCTAATGTGACCTGATCTGCGCGCATTTGGATTCCTCCGTAGGTCTCTACCCTCACCTTCATCGAGCCTGCTACGCCTGATTTGGTAGAGATGAGAATTACCCCATTAGAGGCTCGGGATCCATAAATGGCTGCTGATGCAGCATCTTTGAGAATAGAAACAGATTCGATAGCGCTCGGACTGATGGAATTAAGGGAGGTTCCCTCGGCAAGAGGTACCCCGTCTACCACGATCAATGGATGGGAACCAGCGGTAAGAGTTCCTAATCCGCAAATGATGACCTGGGCGTCCGAACCAGGTTGCCCATTCACTTGATTGATTTGAACTCCAGCCAGAGTACCAATCAATTGCTGATCAAAACCCGAAGCTGCATATTGGGAAAAATCTTCGGCATTGATCTTCGAAATGGCTCCCGTAACTTTTCGTCTAGATTGTTCTCCATACCCAATCAGGACTACTTCTTCCACTTGAGAATGGTAGTCTGGAGATAAACGAATGTCCAAGTGTTTTTTCCCATGAAGAGGAATGGTAGCGCTTGTATACCCCCAATAAGACACCACGATTGTTTGGACTTTCTTACCTACTTTCAGGGTGAAGTGCCCTTGTTGATCGGTAATGACTCCTGTTTTTAACTCGGGAACTTGAATATTCGCTCCCACCAGTGGCTTTTGGGTTTCTACATCTATGATCTTACCCTGGACGACAATTGGAGCAGAGGAGAGGAGGGGTGATCCTGTTGGTCGGTCTTTGAGAACTACCGAAATGGTGGATTTTCTGGCCTTTAGCTTTAACCCTGCTTGGTGAGCCAAATCCTCCAATACTTCTTTCAAACTGGCTCTTCTGTACACCAGTCGAAAAGATTCTTCCAAGTTCATCACTTTTTCCTCATAGCGGAATTCATACTCGCTCTCATCGGCTAGGATGTCAAAAATCTCGACCAGACTTGCTGCCTGCACTTCGATGTCAACCAAGATCAGGTTCCAGTTTTGGGCGCAAACAGGAGAAAAAGAACCCATCCAAAAGCCAATGATGCACAAAGCTTGTATCCACCTAGCTGGGGAAGGTATCTGAGTGAAATTACCAGTGGGAAGCATGTCTGTTGTTGCTCGGAGCATGGTTGATAAATCCCAGCCTTTCAGGATAAAGCGTAAGAAGCTAAACAGTAAGGGAGTAAGAACGTATGCGATTGTTGTTGATAGGTGAATCAGGGACAATTGCCCCCTTGAATGTGAATGATCCCGGTAGAATCGACTGTATAAGTCACATCTCGGATGATCTCAAAACTTTCGAGGAGGTCCCAAATGGATTTGTTGGTAGGAGGACCATGAATCCAACAGTTGCCTGCCTCCCCGGATTCAAGCTGAATCTGAACTCCATACCACCTCTCTAATGACGGAATCAATTCTTTTAGCGTGATGCGATTGAAGGCGAACATGCCTTCCTTCCAGACGCCCATTTGATCCAGGTCCACTTTTTCTACTTTCCACAATTGCAGATCAGAATCAGCAAGCAGTTGCTCACGTGGTTGGAGGATAGATAGATCGCCATGTGGATTACTTACCTGTATCGTTCCACTTTCGAGGGTAATGCTGATGGGGGTCGATGGATAGCCAGAAATGTAAAAGCTTGTTCCCAATACCCGGGTTTCCAGATCGGCTACAGAAACAATAAAAGGTAGGTTGGGATTTTGCTGAACCTCAAAATAGGCTTCTCCCGTTAACCAAATTTCCCGAGGACGATCGTTTTTCCAGACCTCAGCAGTTCGGATCGATGAATTAGTATTAAGCGTGACTACCGACTGGTCGGGGAGAGTAATTGATTTGGTTTCACCGTATCCAGTTTGGTAGATAATTTGATCAGGTACTGAGTTTATCCACCAAAAAATCAGCCCACTGCCAATTAGCAGGGTTATAACGGCAGCTCGCAGATAAGTGCGAGGAATCAGTTGGCGGGCTGGACGAGATTTTGCTGACTGGTCAGATGGATTTCGAATTCTTTGTTGAATATAATTTTTGGAATCAGCGATTTCCAGAAAACTAGCTTCAGTCAAGTTAGACGCACTGAAGGAATATAGTGCGACTACCAACTGGCGAGCTTCCTGAATTTTAGCTGACTTTTCAGGGTGCTGCTTTTTCCAGTTTTCCCAAAATACCTGAACTTGAGGATCACTCCCTTGTACCCAACGTACAAAGCTAGGGTCAGCAACTAAATCTTCAACTGTGTAGTTTTGGTCGTCCACTATTGAGGGGGAATTCACAAGTAAGAGTGATTATTCCTTTAAATACCCTCAGGAAAAATCCAGAATTTTTGCTAAAATTTATAAAAATTTAAAAATCAGTTATTTACAGAATAAATTTCTGTCACCGATAAAGAATAGCGTTGAGTAAAGAGTAAGAGAAGAGGCGTGTTTTGCCATATACTGGCGAAGTTCAGTAATAGCTCGGTAGATAAGTG
>JBCCCJ010000901.1:0-3420 GCA_039033615.1 Bacteroidota bacterium | reverse complement strand
GTTATATTTGCGGAATTGCCGAAAGTTTTCGCTAACTTTGCATCAGTTTGCGGCTATCAACCCTGTCCTATTTTTTACTCTCTGAAACTGTTTGAATGCAGACAGTAGGACAAGTTTGTGAGAAACACGACAGGTAATTCCCCGCGAGCAGGCCAATAATCATACCAAGCTTATATTATTTTTTGATTTTCGCTATGTTAATTATCAAAGTCAAAGAAAACGAGAGCATCGATCGTGCCTTGCGTCGATACAAGAAGAAAGTGAAGGATACCAAGTTGCTCCAAAAGACCCGTGCGAATAAGACATTCGTGAAGCCTTCGGAAAGAAAAAAGGCGCAACTGTCTAAAGCTCGTTACAAGCAGCAGCTTCAAACGATCGCGAACCAATAGGTCTCCTACTCTTTTTTTTGTTTCTTTCTTCTCATCATTTTCGCCCTTATAGTTATGATTTTATCCTCTGAGTTGACAACCCTGCTCCAAAGTAACGGCGGACGTATCATCGACAATGTCTCCAAGCAGGCAATCGAGGACTACAAGTACATCAGAGAGCACCTCAACGATGGGGATATTCGTGAAAATGCGGAACTTCAGGAGCGAATTGGTCAATTCTATTACTTCAAGAAGCACCGCATCACCAAGAAAATGAGAGCGCACTTCATTGATGTGTTGGAAGAACAAAAGCCCAAAGAAGAAGGAGCGGAGGTACAGTTCATCGAAACAGTAGATAAGTTTCTCGGACCAGAAAACCGAAACGACTACAAAGAAAAGCATTTCATGTTGTTGTCTCAGTTGCTTCATTTGCTAGACGATAAGTACACCACGTACAACAAGCACATGGGTGAGTTGATGCACTTCGCGCTTCCTACCGGACAATTGATCGGTAACTACCAGAAGCGTACTGCTTTTCTCGACTTCTACGAAAAACTGAATGAGCTGAAAGAGTCCTTCTTGGAAAACGAGTCGGTGAGCAACTTGCTCAAAGTGATTCGTATCAAGAATTCTGCTTTCAAAGATGTGTTGACCTTACAAAAAAGAATGGATCTCTTGTTTGGATCTGCTTCCGACTTGTTTGGCAAAGGAGAACTGCTCCGCACACAAAGTCCTCTGAAAGCTTGATCCCGTCCCCTCCGACAAATTCAACGTATATCATAACCGCCAGAAAGCACCTTTTACCCTAGTGCTATCTGGCGGTTTGTCATTGTATTCGCTATTTCGATGTATATGAGTTCTACCTGGAAAAACTATCCCCAAACTGATTCCCAAGAGCCTGAATCCAGAGAGTCTAGAGAGTTTCGCCCTCAACAAAATGAGTATCAGCCAATAGAAATTCGGCTGGACCAATCGGTGGCCATTTTGATTGATGGGAACAACATTGAGCAAAGCCTGCATTATGCAGCGGACAATCCCTACACCATGATCAATTTTGATAAATTGGTGCCAGCTTTGCTTCAAAATCGGGCTTTGTCTCGCCTCATTTATTTCAGAGAAGGTCGAAGCATCTCTCCCAAATTGGGTGGTCGCCTCAGAAAATTGTTTCACGGCTCGGTCGTTCCCTGCTACAAGTCGGCAGAAATTCCTTTGACGATCAAGGCGGTCCAAGTCGCGCCCAAAGTGGATACCATCATCATCCTCTCAGGAGATGCCGATTATACCGCCCTGGTCCGGCATTTGAAATCCATGGGTGTGCGCGTAGAAATTGCGGCTTTCCCTACCGCCACGGCCAATGTCCTGCGAGACGAAAGTGATTATTTTTTCCCCATCACGCTTTCCTATAGCTTTGAGTACCGGGCCAAGACCCAACAGCGGGAGTATGATCGCTATGAAGATCGATACGATGATGGAGACGAAGAGGAATATGAGGATTAATTCATTGCCTTATCAACCAATTGACTGTTGAGATGAAACACCTACTACTCGCCCCCCTATTCCTCCTATTGGGAGGGGGCTTATTTGCGCAGGGAGGCCCTGTGCCCGAGGATACCGAAGTTTGGGAACCTGTACCGGAGCAAATTACCCCTGGTGAGGGAACGGCTCCTCCCAGTGATGCAATTGTGCTCTTTGATGGAGAAAATCTCGATCAGTGGCGCAAGCCCCAGTTCCTCCGGGAAGTAGCAACCATCCAAGCAATCGAAGAGCAATTCCAGAAGTCCTTCGATGATTTTGCTCAACAGCCGGCCGATTGGACGGTAGAAGATGGGCAGATCATCGTCAAACCCGGTTCTGGTGCGATCGAAACCAAGATGCCGTTTGGGGATATCCAACTGCACATCGAATGGTTGGCCCCTACCGCTGAGGACAAGCAAGGGCAAGGCTATTCCAATAGCGGGGTCTTTCTGATGGGCTTGTATGAGATTCAGGTCCTCAACTCTTTTGAAAACCCTACCTATGTCAATGGACAGGCCGGTTCCGTCTACAAGCAAACGCCGCCCATGGTAAATGCTTCTCGCCAGCCTGGTCTGTGGCAGAGTTATGACATCTTCTTCTTCGCTCCGGAGTTCGATGAAGACGGAGGCGTCGCCAAGCCGGCCATGGTTACGGTGATCCACAATGGCGTGCTGATTCAGCATGCGGTAGAGCTACAAGGCCCCACAGCTTACGTTGGAGAATCCAGTTATCTTCCACACGAGGCAGAGCGACGCCTGCGCTTGCAAGATCACGGTGATCCGATGCGGTTTCGCAACATTTGGGTGAGAAAGCTGTAACAAGTAGGAAAAATCAATGCCGCGCCTACCCTTCTGCGAGCAACTGCTCGTATGGCATAGCCTCCCACTCCGCAACGGCTCTCCGTTCGGAAGAAAAAGAAATCCCCAAGGCGATCACAGGCTGGTTTCCGCCAAGATAAGTGGAGCCGTAGCGCTGCTGACGAATTTGCTGTAAAGCTTCCTGAGCAGAGGCGTCTAGCTTGAATTCCATTACGTACACTCCGCTTTTGCTGTGTACCACGGTATCCACCCGTCCTTTGGCAGTGCTGACCTCAGATTCCGTCAACAGGCCCAAGCCTTGAAAGGTTAGGTGCAGGACCGCATGGAAGAAGCGCTCCCGCTTCGCGTCGAAAAGTTGGTGGGGAATACCCGCGAAAATGGCATCAATCAATTGCACCGCTCGCTCCAACTCCCCTCCATCTAACGCCAGCTTTAGGTTGGCATAGAGGGGCTGACTTTCAGTAGGATTTTGGGTGCGATATTCGGCAAGTAAGTGCTGAAACATCGCTGATTTGACCTCCCGATTGGGGTATCCCAGCGTGTAGAGATCCAATTCTGCCTGATAATTCTGAACCGTCAAATAACCGGTTTGAAACATCAGACTCTGCCAGTTCATCTGCTCCAGGGTATAGCTTTCAAAAGCAGTGCTCCCTACTTGCACCTGCTGCAAATCGTACTGGAACTCGCGCTTCAGGAGATTGAGGAGAAAGGTAGGGGTG
>JBCCCJ010000900.1:0-3423 GCA_039033615.1 Bacteroidota bacterium | reverse complement strand
CAGGCCGACTCGTGAGTGCACGAGAAGCGCGATGCTTGCCGTCTTCAAGCTACCCAAGCGTACTACAAAAGACAAGAGAAAACAGAAATTTCATGTTTGGGATAGAAAATTTGCTAAAGAAATTTTCGGATTTGAGGTTCTGACAAGCAATTTCGACGAAGAATAGCGAGCTATTTTGAGGAGAAATTGCGCGACTCAGGTTCTCAAAGCTGGGAATTTCCGAGAAAATTAGCATCCCAAACATGGTCTAAAGGAGGAACAATCAACCATAGGCTTCGTTAACGAGTACAAAATTCTCGAAATTTTGTTATCTTTTCGATAGATATGAGGCCGGGAAGAAACCTACTACAGGGGAAACGACAAAACGATCACCTGAAATGTGTCATGCTGAGCCTGTCTAAGCATCTTTTGTTCTCCCATTCCTGACAGGAAATCCCTCGACAGGCTCGGGAAGACAGAAGCAATGGAAAGAAGTTTCGTTTACCCTGTACCCTCATCCTTCTCGGAAAATAAGCAAGTAGATCATGAGAAACTCTTTGTTGTTATCCTTGGCGGTCATCTTCATGCCGCTTTTTTCTTTTGCGGACTATCTACTGGTCCCCATGGATTATGCCCAAAAGGACCACCTGAAAGCCTATGGCATCGCCTATAAAGTCCTGGAGTATCAGGTAGAGGTGGATTGGCTGCTGAATTATCGAGGCGGGAGCTTCATGTTCAAATACACCTCCGTATTCGAAAGCGAAATGCGGATTCGAGGGGTTTCCTTTGAGAAAATCTCTGATGGGAAATCTTCAGAAATATTGGCCTACGTTACCTCCGATAAGGTCAATATGGACGCTGTGAAGTTAGAAAAAGCCCCGAAAGTGGCGGTTTATTCCCCCAAAAATAAGCAACCCTGGGATGATGCGGTTACCCTGGCGATGACCTATGCCGAGATTCCCTACGAGGTGGTCTATGATCCCGAAGTGCTGGATGGCAAATTGAAAGACTATGATTGGTTGCACCTGCACCACGAGGATTTTACGGGCCAGTACGGAAAGTTTTATGCTTCCTATCGAAACGTACCCTGGTATCAGGAAGAAGTCAAAGCTCAAGAGAGTACCGCGCGGATGTATGGCTACACCAAAGTGAGCGAAATGAAGTTGGCAGTTACCCTGAACATTCGCCAGTACCTGGAAGATGGGGGCTTTTTGTTTGCGATGTGTTCCGCTACCGATACCTATGACATCGCACTCTCCGCAGAAGGCCTGGACATTTGTGAACACATGTTCGATGGAGACCCTGCTGATCCAGCCGCTCAGCAAAAGCTGGATTATGACCGCACCCTCGCCTTCAAAAATTATGAATTGGTGCGAAGTCCTTTTCAATATGAGTTCTCCAACATCGACTCCAATCTCGGGCGTCGGGTGCCAGAGCATATGGACTACTTCACCTTATTTGAGTTTTCGGCCAAGTGGGACCCCGTTCCTACCATGCTCTGCCAGAATCACACCAGCACCGTCAAGGGTTTCATGGGGCAGACGACCGCCTTCCGCAAGGATTTGATCAAAATCGAGAATGGCGTGCTGGTGATGGGCGAACTCAAAGCCTACAACGAGGCTCGCTACATCCACGGCAACTATGGCAAGGGCATGTGGACCTACTATGGAGGGCACGACCCGGAAGATTACCGCCACTTTGTCGGCGAAGACCCGACCGATTTGGCTTTGCACCCCAACAGTCCTGGCTACCGCTTGATCCTGAACAACATCCTCTTCCCGGCGGCGCGCAAGAAAAAGCGGAAAACCTGATCTCGATCACTCCGTCTGCTTCAATTCAAATACCCGGCCAAAATAGCCGTCCAATTCCTCCTTCAGGTTTTCCCTGGTGGAGGAATTCTTGATTCCAGCCAATACTTGAGCCAATTCCTTTTTGTACGCCAACTGCATCGCCCGACCAATTTGGATGCGCTGGGCTTGGGGAGAACCGGCTCCGTGCATGCTTTCGGTGAGATAGCCTACGGCATTGCGACCCATGGTGAGATTTTCGATCAGGCGAAGGATACGCATGCGAGCTTCGGTATCTACGCTGGCTTTCCCCTTGAGGTATTTTTCCAGCAGGGGACCAATTTCTGGGTGGCGATATTCTTGTTCAGAGGGTAATGTCGTCACCAATCCTCCTGCCAAATCTTGCGCCAGGCGACCGATCTCGTACGGCATTTTGGTGACGTGGTGCTTACAGACATTGGCGAGCATATCATCGCAAATGTAAGCCCCAGACTCGGTCGGATAGCCTTGTAAAGAAGAGGCGATTCCCGTTCCGTAAATGGTTTCATTCAGGTGGGTCATTTCCACCAATTTGTCCTTGATATGGGAAGCTCTTTCGACCCCATTGTATTCGGCAATGGTGGCCGCTGCGCCGATGAGGACGTCGCCCAGCCCGGTTTTGCAGACGTAGCTGCGCCGATGATAGGCCGTGAATCGCTCCACCAGCATCGCCGCAAATTCATATTCCCCATCCATGAATACCCGCTCCCAAGGAATGAACACTTCCTCCAGAATCACCATGGCCTCCTGCCCTCCAAACTTTGCATTGCCGACATCTATGTTCCCCGCTTCCAATGCTCGGGTGTCGCAGGATTGGCGACCATAGACGTAGGTGATCCCCGGCGCATCTACTGGAATCGCCCCGATGATGGCATAATCGCGATCCCCTTCTCCCAGCCGCATGGTGGGCATGAGCACCATCCAATGCGAATTGATGCAACCTGTCTGATGCGCTTTGGCCCCACTGACATAGATGCCGTCGGAGGTTCGTTTGACTACATGGACAAAGAGATCCGGATCCGCTTGTTGATGGGGAGGCAAACTACGGTCTCCTTTGACGTCGGTCATCGCTCCCCCTACGACTAGATTGTAGGTGTGCATTTCCGTCAAAAAGGCCTTTAGGCGTTCATGATAGCTCGTTCCGTGGGCCTGATCCATTTCGAAGGTGGTCGAGTATAAAGCATTGAAGGCGTCCATGCCCACGCAGCGCTGGAAGCAAGTCCCGGTCAATTGGCCCAATTTGCGCTGCATCTTATTTTGATTGGCGAGATCGGCCACCGAAGTACACACGTGCAGAAAGCGGCTGATTCGTTCTCCAGTAAAAGGAGAAATGACCGACGCCAACTCTGGTTCCCGTACCGCCAAATTGTAGGTTTCGGCTACTGCATTGATAGAAGGGCGAATCAAAGGATGATCGACCGGCTCAGCTACCATCTCTCCCCGCAGAAATACCCGCAGGGATCGGTTTCTGAGGCTTTGAATGTATGCTTCTCCAGTGGTGATTTTCTGAATTCAACAACGCCCTGAACGGCATCGCTTTCGTGTACCCTGGGAAAAGTCCAATCGAACCAGTAGCGTTCGCGCAGTTGAAACAAACACCAGATAGCGAGTCCTCCAT
>JBCCCJ010000899.1:0-3427 GCA_039033615.1 Bacteroidota bacterium | reverse complement strand
GAAATGTCTAGGAGTATGATTTTTAGCCTAACATCCTATCCTTGACAAGGCCTGTATCAACTCATCCCTTTGGCCTTCAATCGCTTTGAATGTTTAGCAGAAAAAGTTATTTTGAAGCATTCATGTCTTAGCTTCTCAGGCATAAACAACCAACCCATCTCTAACTTACCTTCTACCGATGTTTGACCGAGTCAATCAGCGAAAGTCCAATGTCAGAAAGTCCGTGGCTGCAGCCCAGGAGAATGACAAAGAAGATGCTGCCATTGGTTTTTCAAAGATGTATTCCCTTCCTCCCCCCCCGCTCCAGTTTTTCAAGCACAAAGCCGCTAGCGAAGGCCAAGAACTGGGCGAAAATCCCTTCTCAGCCTCACCTACTGAAACCGAAAAAAATGGGGTGCAGCCATTCTGGGGCAAGTCTACTCAAGCGTCCAGCTCACAAGCAGCAGCTTCTTGGAGTAAGGCAGATCCCTCTGCTGAAATTCCTGCGGTTCAATTGAAAAATGGCAACACCCAAGCCGCCCCCTCCACTGGCAAACTCTCTCCCGCCACTGTAAAAGCTACTGCTCCCGCACCCAATGCGACACCAGCCCCCAAATTGACGGCCCAAGAAAAAAGGGCTCAAAAACAACTGAGCAAGTTGACCGGGCAGACGTTTAGCTGGCCCAATTTTCAAACCAATAATGCGTGGAGCGTAGGAAAGTTTGATTTCAAATATGCCCCATCCAGCAAGCAGGCGACAGTTGATATGAAGGTGAAATTTGCCTACCCCGATATCAAAGGATCGGCCTTCTCCCAAGCCATCCAGAAATTTCTTTCTGAGACAAACTTTGTATCACGAGTCCAAAATTCGTGGAGTGGCAAATATCAATTCAACAACGTACGGGAACCTCAGTCTGTCTGGGGCAAGCTGAATCCGGTACAAGTAAAAGTGAATGTCATTCCGGTAACTACAGGGCAACACTTCTTGATCAAACTGAATTTGCATACGGCAGGAAGGGCCAACGTAGCTCCTGGCCACGTTACCGAACTGTTTAAGAACGATCATACCCCAACTGCTCAATTCAATCCAGGTACGACTACCGGAGAGGAAAAACGAGCCAAAGACGCGCTGCGAAGACCCATCTATTTTCGCGGCAACTCTTCTGCCCTCAGATCCGGAGATAAGCGCCGCTTGAATCTGTATGCCGCTTATATGCGACGGATCAATACTCCCCAATTCACCCTTAATTTGAAGGGGCATTCCAATAAAACGGGAGATGCCGCGGCTAACCAAAAGTTGTCAGAAGAACGAGTCAAAAACGTTCAAGATCATTTGAAGAGTGCGGGCCTCACCAACCATAATTATGTGACCTCTGCCGTCGGTGATGCAGGCGCTGGGAAAAGCTGGAGATGGCGAAAAGTGGCGGTTGAAGCCAAAGTGCCCCCCGGATTTACCAATATGCAGGACGTAACCCCTCATGAATTTGGACATATGCTGGGACTAGATGATGAATATGTGTACAGCAAAGCTGGAAGCAGAATCGATCACTATGGACTGGTAAGAAAAGCGTTTGGGCGCAGATTTGCCGAGTTGGTAGGCAAACAAGACGATACCGATTCGGCCAGCATTATGCAGGGAGGCAACGAAGTCCGAATCCACCACTATGTGACCATTTGGGACGCACTGGTTCAAACCACCCTCAAGAAAGCCACAATGGTCCGTCCAAGGTTGGGGTACAGGGATTGGAAATTCATAGAATAAGCATGAACGACGGTACCATTATCTGCTTATCCTTCCTCGCCCTTTTCTGCTTGTCTCACTGTCGTTCTCAACAATCAGAGGCGGTTAGGGAGTCAAATCCTGTAGAAACGAGCACCAGTTATTCTGAAAAGATGAACGAATATCTCAAAACCGGGAAAGTGCCCCGAAATACGCGCAGGCTGTTGAAAGAGAAACAAATGGATCACTGGACAGAATCTTCCCAGCTCCAATTTCAAATGATCAGCAGAGCCAGAAACAACCAGCAGGATTATTCCTGGAACCTCCTCCCTGATGGAACCTTGGTGTATTACGCCCGTGGGGAAGAAGAGCCAATAACGGGTCTGCTGGCAAAGGAGGAAGCAGAGCAACTGATGGACCAATTGAAACAAGCCAAATTCTGGGAGATGAAGGCCTATTATGGCATTCCTGAGACCAAGGGGGGAGATTTTTTCCTGCTCAAGGCTCAGGAGGGAGAACTGACCAAAGAAGTCATTTTTGAGGCCTACGCACCGGACTTGATTGTTTCACTCAAAGAATTTTCGGCCCAATTCCTTGAAAACCATTGATCATGAACAGTGAGCCAACTTCCCAGACTCCGTGGAATAGCATCTCAGAAAGCATCGTCCCGGATCAGGTGATCAAACAAGATTTCAGGAAAGCCCTGCAATCTCCTTGCTTGTCCTGCTCGACTTCTCCATGCTGTACCCACCTTCCCCTGAACACGTTTCAGGTACGAAACTTGATGGAATTGGACCACGCCATCTACCTCCTAAATTTCGATCGAATCGAGCTTGGGATTACCGCCGATGGCAACTGGAGTGCGTACTACACCTACCCCTGTAGGTTTCTAGATCGCCAAAGCTTTCACTGTACCATTCACGAGCAGCCCGAGCAGCCCAACATTTGCGCCAACTACAATCCTTATTCTTGCTGGTACAAAAAATCGTTTACCAAAAGCCTTACTCCTGATTTTCTCCGGCTGGACCGAGAGAGATTGGCCCATATGTTACCCCTGTTGGAATTTGACGAGCATGGCAACCTGACCAGGATTCCCGCATGGGATACCTTGAGTGAGGAAATTTCTGCTCTCCCGCTCAGCCCAGGAAAAGCCTTTGAAGAGTATGCAGATGATCCCGCCCTCCAACAGAACTGGGAAACAAAATCCGAGGGTTCCGGCCAACAGACATTTTCCGCCAAGGAGCTGTCCAAGCCTTGCATGACCTGTCAGGCGTACTGTTGTAAAACCCTAATCTTCCCCCAAAACGTCCCGGTAACCTATGCCAACCTGGACTACTTCAAATTCAGCTTGGGGTTTCCTGGCATTGAATTAGGGGTATCAGACGAGGGATGGTCGATTGTCCTCAAAACCACTTGCCGCCATTTGAAAGATGACAGGTGTTCCGTGTATGGAAAAGAGGAAAGGCCTTTGCTGTGCCAATATTATGACGAGTGGAAGTGTACCTACAAAGTCCATTTTGGCAATCCTCACCCCAAAGATTTTCTGAGGCTTAAACTGGGCCACTTTGATCAACTCTTGGAGACCATAACCTTTGATGAGAATGGCCATGTCTCCTCCCTTCCGTCCATGCGAGAAGTCAAGCAATATTTGGTGGCTTCGAGCGATCAAAACTAGGACTCTAAGGAACACTCGAAAAATAACTTCCCCTTTTCGCGCCGTTATTTTTT
>JBCCCJ010000898.1:0-3427 GCA_039033615.1 Bacteroidota bacterium | reverse complement strand
AGAATGCAGACAAACGCAGTCA
Source organism: Bacteroidota bacterium (assembly GCA_039033615.1). Taxonomy (GTDB): domain Bacteria; phylum Bacteroidota; class Bacteroidia; order J057; family J057; genus JBCCCJ01. Next base: position 3,405 of record JBCCCJ010000898.1, on the reverse strand, counting down.
GCTCCAGTATTGCTACTACCATATAGTGGCAGATTTCCATGGCCAAGCGCAACAATGTGCATCAAGCCCTGCAGATCGTGCGGGAATCCCGACAGATTCTGGGTGGTATGGGCATTACGGGGGATTATCCCATGATGCGGCACATGATGAACCTGGAATCGGTGATCACTTATGAAGGTACCCACGACATTCACCTGTTGATTACCGGGATGGACATCACCGGACTCAGCGCCTTCCGTTAGGATGTGGATCGAACAAGTTAAAGGATTGCCAGCGGGCTACTCAGAAGGGTGGTTCGCTGGCAAACGCTTTCGGGTAGCTCGTTCGGATTTTTCTGCCGGACGTTCGATTAAAGTGTTGGCGGAGGAATTGGGTGGAACAAATTTCATCAGCTTCAATGCCTACCTGCTAAAAGGTCAGTGGGTGTTGAAACCATGCGAAATGCCTGCCGAAAAAGTGTTGGCCTTTTTGGCAGGGTTTGAACTGGAATCTTCGGCCTGATCCAGCACTAAGGGTGGGCCGAATGAGGATCAGCTTGGGGTTGTTCGAGTTTTCGCTGCAACACTTCCTGGCAACAACTGGGAAGTTGTGAGCGAGCTGCCGGATTGGCATCAAAAAACGTGGTCTGAAATCCAGCTTCCGATACATACGCTTGTAGCTTGTCGGGGTCGATTTCACTGGCATTAAAAATTACCCGAACCTGGCTGCTGGCAAAGGACCATTCTGCCAGCGAGACTGCAGGCAGTTCCAACAGCCGTTGTTCAATGATTTCCTGACAAGCTTCACAGGCACCTTCGACGTAAAAATTGGTTTCGACGGTCCTACCACAAGCAGAAAGTCCCAGCAAAAGGCTGGCAAGCATCAATCCGAGCGCTAGTGTTTGTTTCATACCATTAGGATTTGGGAGCTTGAACACCTATTCCCCATTCGTAGACCATCTCTCCACCGATAGATGCGCCATAGCTGAGGATGCCCAAGCCCAGGAGGAAGAGCAGAACAAAGCTCCAGCTTTCTACCGATTTTGGTTTGCGGCGAAGATATCTCCACAACAGCATCAGTCCAAACCACCACAGACTCAGGTAGGCAAGTAGTTCGTGGGTTTGAAACAAGTCTGCCACTTCTCCTTCCCATTGCACCTCTGCCTGAGCAATTCTGCCAGAAATGACCGCAAAGAGACAACCAGCCACTCCCAGGGTGTGGAGAGGGTAGCCCAAGGGTTGGAGAAAAGGGATTTCTTTGAATTGAGCTACCAAATAAGCGATTCCGGCTAGCCACAAAAAGGCTATTGGGAAGTGCACGCTCATTGGATGAAGCAAATTCATGCTTCCGGCTCCTCTTCTTCTGCCGTGGATTCGGACTCAGTCATTTCCTCTGCGGAATCTTCTTCCTCGCTTTCCTCGGAAACAGACGCTTCCCCTTCTTCTGCCGTGGCTCCGGATTCAGTCGTTTCTTCTGCGGCATCTTCTCCCTCTTCTTCCTCCGGCAGCTCCAAGCTTACCTCCATCTCATTAAGGATTCGATACCAAGCCAACAGCTTCTTCACATTAGAAGGATAGACCCGCTCAGGATCATAATCCGGGAGGACAGACCCCAGAAACTCCATCAACTCGTCTTTGCTGCTTTTTTTACTAACTGGAAGCTCAGAACCATACTTCTCTTTCACATTCTGGAGAATGTGAACCAGCGGCTCACTGTCATCACTGGTATAAATGCTGACATCCATCAGCTTGGAAACCATCATGTTTCCTTTCACCAACTGACGTTTTTTGCGACTGTCCAGAGACTCGATGACAATGGCTTTGTCATCGGCTTTGACAACTTGAAACAAACCGGGGGCTCCGGTCAGAGCAACAATATCTTTGATTTCTACGTCCATACCAATGGGTATTTCTATCAGGATTAGAACTTCAAAATTGGGGCGAAGTCAACAAAAAACAAAAAGGCAGGAAAAAAATCCTGGATTTCTCGGTTTCGATTCCGTTATCTGGCAAAATTGCCGACCTTTGCATTTGGGCATTCCCTTTGCACAATTGGTCATTCAACGCTCTCAGGCTAACATCTGGTTGGCTCTCGTGGCAGATTGACAGTTAACATACGCGATAAACGGACAATATGGCATCATTTGCATTCGATTCCGACAACTTTTTTGAAGAAGATTTTCCTGCAATTTCTACCGATGAAGAAATGCAGATCGCTGAAGAGGAGTTGCCGGAATCTATTGGCATACTTACCCTCAAAAATACTGTACTCTATCCTGGCGTCGTCATTCCGATTACCGTAGGAAGAGACAAAAGCATTCACCTGGTCAGAGATACGTATCGGAGCAGCGACCGCAGAATTGGCGTAGTTGCGCAAAAAAATATTGACATAGAGGACCCAGGAGTCGATGATCTCCATACCATCGGAACCATCGCCCACATCCTGAAGATGATCAAAATGCCGGATGGCAGTGTAACCATTGTCATTCAGGGACGGGCTCGATTTGGGATTGATCGTTTCACCAGCGAAGAGCCTTTTTTCAAAGCCGATATTTTCCGTCTCTCTGAAGAATATCCGTCCCCAGATCAGGCCAGAGCCCTGATTTATAGTTTGCGGGAAGAAGCCTACCGGATCATTGACCTCTCCCCTAGCCTGCCTTCCGAGGCCAAGATTGCCCTGGACAACATCGAAGGCCTGAGCTTCTTGACTCATTTCATTGCTTCGAACCTCAACCTCGAAGTTGCGGAAAAGCAGGAAATCCTGGAAATCAATTCATTGGAAGAAAAGAGTGAATTGGTGCTTCAATACCTTGACAATGAGTTGAAGGTCCTGGAACTGAGTGAAGAAATCCAAACCAAGGTAAAAGTTGACCTGGATAAACAGCAGCGGGAATACATCCTCCGTCAGCAAATTCGGACCATTCAAGATGAATTGGGCGAAGATGGGGCGGATTCAGAAATAGACGAACTCCGGCAACGAGCAGAGCAAAAACAGTGGCCAGAAGAAGTAGCACTGGCCTTTCAAAAAGAAATCAACCGCCTGTCTCGGTTGACTCCCGCGATGCCAGACTATGCGGTAGTGATCAACTACATCGAATGGCTCCTGGACTTGCCCTGGGAGGTGTATTCCGAAGACGCTTTTGATTTTCAGGAGGTACAAAATGTGCTGGACAAGGACCATTATGGGCTGGAAGATGTCAAGGATCGAATTCTGGAATATCTCGCAGTTCTTCGGTTAAAGGCGGACAAAAAGGCACCCATCATTTGTTTCTTAGGCCCTCCGGGAGTTGGAAAAACATCTCTTGGGAAATCCATCGCCCGCTCTATGGGCAAAGAATTCATCCGAATCTCTCTGGGAGGGGCCCGAGATGAGGCCGAAATTCGGGGACACCGTCGGACCTACATTGGTGCCATGCCTGGTCGAATT
>JBCCCJ010000897.1:0-3430 GCA_039033615.1 Bacteroidota bacterium | reverse complement strand
GCAAATTGGTTTCCACGGCGGCCTCTATAGACTCGGACTTGCGATTGGCGATTTCCTGCAATCGCTCTGCCTGGGAGGCTCCTTTGTTGCGACGCAAGTACTCATTGGTCATGTGGAGAATCTCCCTGAAACCGGTGCTGAACTTCGGCTGATCTGTCAATTGGGGTACAACCGAAGGCTGAGCCGCCGGAGGTTCCAAGATCGTTTCCTCTGTGGTAGCCAATAACCCATTGGAGGGGAACAGATTTTTCAGCCGATTGATTCCTCCCAAGTTCCGGAAAAACACCAGAAACTGAAGCAGGATGATGACGGCGACAATACCGATTTCGATCAACAATACAGGATCCATACAATTGATTTGGGGTGAAGGGAAGGAGGTAGGTAGAGCAGTCTCCAAAAACGAGGCCAGCAAAAAAAGGTTCGATTTTGAGCGATATAAGACGATTTGGCCAACAACCTTTCTCAATTTGAGAATCTTTTTTTCCCTATTGAGAATAGGCGAAACCAAGCAACTACCCCCATTCTCACCATTCATTCAGCAAAAATGACCGATCTCCTACGATTATTTGATTTTCAAACCAAACGAGTTGTGAATAGAATCTTAGCTAGCGACATTTGATCATCAAAACAGATCAGATCACACATGGAAGCTTTTCTTAACATTGCGATGATCCTTTTTTGGAGCGCGTTTGCCCTTGCTACCATCCTTGGCCTGATACACGAATTTCAGAAGCCTGTCGTCAACGGGCATCCCGAAGATCTCTCCGATCAAGACGGGGTGTATTTGCTAGACCCTAGTTCAAAGCAAGAGAGGGAGCCGATCACGGCATAATCCCCATTTGCTTCATCAAGAAGGTTGCATTCAGATTTTGGGAAATGCCGTCTTTGAGCTGATAATCAAAGGCCAGGCGGTCATTGCTGAGGTCCACTTCAAAGCGTTTGTTGAACGCATATTCCGGGTATTCCTCTGCCAAGGTGCCCAAAGCCAAGTCGTGGGTGGCGATCATGCCTACTGCTTTCAAGTCGATCAATTGCTCGATGAATTGCCGCGAGCCTGTCTGCTTGTCTTTGGAATTGGTCCCCCTCAGCATTTCATCCACGATCACAAAGGTGGTTCCCTCGGCTTTCAGTTTGTCGATGATGCGCTTGAGGCGTTTCAATTCAGCGAAGAAATAGGATTCATCATCCGCCAGGGAATCGGTCGCCCGCACGCTGCTGATCATCTCGATCGGGGCGAGTTTCATCGTTTTGGCACAAACCGGAGCCCCCATCATGCCGAGGACCAAATTGGTGCCGACCGTCCGCAGAAAGGTACTTTTTCCGGCCATATTCGCCCCGGTGATGACCAAGAATTCTCCCGGCTTGTGAAAACTGACGTCGTTGTCAATCCGCTTTTTGGCAGCAATCAGGGGATGCCCCAATTGAGAAGCGTGAAACTGGAACGGGCCTTCAGCTAGTTCTGGATAAGGATAATTTGGGTGATGAAACGCGAAACGGGCCAAACTGATGAGGGCATCCCATTCACTGATGACCGCAAACCAGTCTCCCAGATGTGCTCGATTCGCTTGTTGCCAGGCTTCCAGCTTGAGCATGTAGCGAATGTCCCACAACATGGTGCCATTGAGCACGATGCCCATCACGATGTTGATCCGCTGGTCTAGTTGATAGACCAACTCGCCTAATTCTTCGATGGCTTGGCTGGCGGATTGATCCGTTTGTTGCAAGCGGACTTTCAGCCCTTGCAAATGTGGGCTTTGCCACTCCTGACCTTCTATTTCTTTGAGGAGACTGGCATATTTCCGCAGGAGATTGGCACTTTTGCTCACTTGGCTATGAGCTTTCGATGTCCGGGTCAAGTGGAGCCCCACCACCGCAAATTGCATCACGATCACAACGAGAGAGGCGGTTCCCATCCATCGAAGGGCAGTTTTCCATCCCGGAACTTCACTGAGCAGATATCCACCAAACAGCAAGAAAAAGAGAGCGGGCAACAACCACACCAGCACTTTCAAATATCCTTGCTGGTTGAAAAAAGGGGGTTCCTTTACCCAGCGGAGAATGCGTTCGCTTTCGTCTTTTGCCTCCAGTTCTGCCAACCCCAACGCCTGATATTGCAGGGTCCAGGCGGGTTGATCTGCGAGTTCCTGGACGGCTTGTTGTCGCGCGCGGATCTGTTCGACTTGCTGCAAGGGCTTTTGTAGCCAGTTGGCCAAGGTTCGGCGACCGATCAAGGTTCCCGCTCGGTTGAGGTATTGAAAAATAGAGGACCGCCCAAAGAGATCCATGTCGTAGGAAAAAGGATGATCCGAATCGATCCATTCTTTTCCATCATAGAACGTCAGAAACTTGCCGTCTAATGCTTCTTTTTCCCGCAATTGAACCTGTACCAAACGCTTGAGATGGTCGCGCTTCTGGGCAATTTGGGCATGCAATTGAATGAGATAGATAAACAACAGCAATCCGCCGATGGCTCCTCCTATCCCGGCCCAGGGATTCACCTCGAATAGGAAATAGGCCGCCACGACTCCCAACACAAACACTCCCAAGCGAGCGTAGGACAGGAAATTGTAGCGAAAATTGGTATCCTGAATCTCTGCCTCTCGGGCCTCGATTCCTGCTTGATAAAATGCCTGACGATCTACCGTTTCCATCTGGTTGCTAGGATCTTTTTTGTTCAAACAAAACTAACATCCCTCCCCCTCAAATGCTAAACATGGCCTTGATTCGGGCGGATTGGCGGCGGGAGACTTCGATTTTTTCGCCAGTGGTTAAGACGACTTGTAGGCTTCCGCTGAACCAGGGATGGATCGCCTCAATGAATGCCAGGTTGATCAACTGTTGTCGGTTGACCCGGAAAAACTGATTGTGATCCAGGCTTTTCTCCAGATAATTCAAGGATTTCTGGATCATGGGTTGTTGATCCTCGAAGTGAACCCGAGAGTAATTCCCGACTGACTCGAACATACGGATGTCTGTGAGTTTGACGAACCAGCAGCGGTCCCCTTCTTTTACAAAAATGTGCCGATCCTGGGTAAGAGGAAGTGCAGGCACCTCCGGCTCTGTAGAAGACAGCTTTTCCAAGGCCTTGGCCAAGCGGTCCGGATGAATCGGCTTCAGGAGGTAATCCAGGGTATTGTACTCAAAGGATTGGACGGCGTACTCATCATAGGCGGTGGTAAAAATGATGGGGGGCACCTGATCGAGGCTTTGCAATAACTCAAAGCCATTTTCTCCGGGGAGGTGAATATCCAAGAACACGACTTCTAAGGCATGCGCTTGAATCAGTTTTCTGGCTTCGGTCGCATGGGTCGCTTCATAAATGTGGGAAAAGCGACCCTCCTTTTTCAGCAGTTGTACCAATTCCTGCCGGGCCAAACGAGAGTCTTCCACTACCAAACAACTGCTCATGACAAGGGGATTTGAATGCTGG
>JBCCCJ010000896.1:0-3431 GCA_039033615.1 Bacteroidota bacterium | reverse complement strand
TGCAGAGCTAGCAGATGCCCTGGCCACTTCCGCTTATGTGTTGGGGGAACAACGAGGACTGGAACTGCTGGATCAATTGCGCGGGGTGGAAGCGCTGATGATCACGGAGGATGGGCGCTGGTTGAAGACCGAAGGCTGGGAGTTAGGCGAATAGAGAATCTTTTCTCTCTTGCAAGCTGCTTTTTCGACCGCTATCTTTCGGATATGAAACACCATCGAAAACCACTCTCTCTGATTCTGCTGCTCCTGATTGCAGGAAGTTTGTCCAGTTGTGTCTCCGTCAAGGCCTACCAAAAGATGTACCTCAACGACGAAGACATGGCCCTTTCCAGTCGTCATCTGGAAGGCTTTGAAAGCAATGTGCAGGTGTACCGAGAGGGGGCATCAGGAGCAAATGGAGGCAAAGTGGGAGGAGGATGCGGCTGCAATTGAATCAACGATCCATTTTAGGTATACCACTGGATAAACAGCCAAATCATTGCTTCAAAGCGAAGCAATCCCCACAAAAGCGGGTTGGGCTGGGACTTCGACGCCTGTTTCCTGCCTTTTTGGGCACTCAAAAAGGCCGGTCGGTTGAGCTTGTGAAATCCCGCTTGCGAGACAGGCGATGGCCTGTTTGGTCAACAACCACCCAAAGCTGCTTCAAGAAATGGCTAGGGGTGAGCATTTCAAGCATTACCAAATGGATCTGGACTCTGGGTTTGCTCTTGAGCAGCCTCATTTGCCAAGCCCAGACCCAGAATTCCCACTCGGTTGCTTTACCTGTCGAGGTGGATTTCTTGTTTCATTATTACGAACAAGAAGGCAATCACTCCGCAGTTACAGGTGGAATCGGAACCGAAGAATTGACCGATCGAGGGGTGCAAACCGTGGTATTGGTACCAGTGGATAGCCAGCAAGAATTGACCTTTCGGACTGATATCAATCACTATACCTCCGCCTCTACAGACCGGATTGATACCTACGTCTCTTCGGCTTCTCGAAAAGACAGTCACGCTTCCTTGCAAATTGGTTATCAAAAAAATGGAAAGAAGAAGCATTGGGGCCTGTGGGGAGGCATGGGGATAGAGTCCGATTATCTGTCTCGTTCCATCGGCGGAAATGTAGGGTGGGAAAGCGAAGACGGCAATCGGAGTTGGGACTTCCAGGCCAGGACATTTTTTGATACCTGGATCGTGATTTTCCCGGAAGAGCTCCGGGCTCCTGGCAAGGCGGTGGTGCCGACGGATCAGCGTCGCTCTTATGCGATATCTGGCACCTGGAGTCAGGTCATCAATCCTCGCTTACAAACTTCTCTGACCTGGGAATTGGTCCGCCAAGAGGGCTTGCTCTCCACTCCTTTCCACCGGGTGTATTTCGATGATTTGGCGGTGAGAATTGAGCGACTGCCCTTTGTGCGTTGGAAAAGCCCCCTTTCCCTGCGCACGAATTATTTCGCGACCGACTGGCTGGTGCTGCGTTCCTTCAGTAGGTTATATGGCGATTCCTACGGGGTGTTGGCCTTTTCGCAAGAGCTAGAAGCGCCGGTCAAACTGGGGTCTTTCTTCACGGTATATCCTTTCTACCGCTTTCATCTGCAACAAGCCGCTCGCTATTTCGCTCCCTATGCGACCCATGATGGGGAGAGTCGGTATTACACCTCAGACTTCGATCTATCTGCTTTTCATAGCCACAAGCTCGGCCTGGGCATCCAATATCGACCTCTGTTTGGCTTGTGGCGATTCCGACTGAGCCCTCGGAGGATTGGGATGTTGCGCCAAATTGGCCTTCGGGCTTCCCAATATCGGAGAAGTGATGGCCTCCGGGCATGGATGGTGAGCATGCAGGCCGGATTTCGACTTTGATACTGAATGCGTACCTTGCTGCTCCTTCCTTTTTTGCGAGCTATCTAAGAGAATCTATTCATTTCCTACATGGAATCACCCACATTAGCCTTTTCTGAAATCTCCCCTTATGAGGACGATCAAGTCAATGAAGTCCTGCTCAAAATTGCCCAAAAGCCGTCTTTCCTGAACATGGTTCAGTATATGTTTCCGCATTTGACCGGGAAAGAAATCCAAGAAGGCTTCAAATATATTCACAGCACCCGAGCGTTTCAGGCTTTATACATCCACCAGGGAATTCGTAGCATCCTGGGAGATAGTACCAATGGCCTGTCCTACACGGGCATCAAAGAATTGGATAAGCAGCAAGCGTATTTATTCCTCTCCAATCATCGGGACATCATCCTGGATTCGGCTTGCTTGAACATTCTCCTATTCGAACATGGCTATGATACTACCCATATTGCCATCGGAGACAATTTGATGGTCTCCAAGTTGGTCACCAGCCTGATGAAGCTCAACAAAAGTTTCATTGTTCATCGGACGCCTCCCCGCAAGCAGTTGTTGGCTTATTCCGAAAGATTGTCTCGCTACATTCAGCATGTGATGCAGGAGGGGCAATCGGTTTGGGTGGCCCAGCGAAGTGGTCGCACCAAAGATGGCTTTGATCAGACGCACCCCGGTTTGTTGAAAATGCTGGCCTTGACCTTTGAAGAGGAGAACTGGCAAGAATCCTGGCGTGCCTTGAATCTGACGCCTATGGCCATTTCCTACGAATACGAGCCCTGTGATGGCTTGAAAGCGGAAGAGATGGTGCATCAAGAACTCGATCTTGCTTACGAAAAAGACGACAAACGAGCCCTCATCACCGGGATTCGTCAGCCCAAAGGACGGATACATCTGGCAGTAGGGCGGCCTTTGAAGGAGGAAATCGACACCATTGATCTGAGTCAGAACAAAAATCAGCGCCTCAAGCAGTTGGCTGCCCTCATGGATCAGAAGATCTATGAATTGTACAAGCGGTGGCCGACCAATTACTGCGCAGCTGATATGTTACGAGCATCTGCTCAGTATCAGGATCAATATTCGGCTGCGGAACAAGGTGCTTTTGAAGCACATCTGAAGAAGACCTTGAGCAAATTACAGGGGCCTCAGGAAGCCCTGCGGAAGAAGTTGCTGGAAATCTACGCCGGACCAGTCCTGCAATGGGAAATCTCCCAAGAGCCATAGATTACTCCACAAATCCCAATTTGATCTCATCGAAGTACACCGTACCCGTGGTTTCGGGAAGCAGACTGATGTAAGCCGTTACACTTCGAATGTTGCGTGCCTCCCCTTCTGGCAGGCGGATCTCGTATTCGGTCCAATCGGCTACGGTAATGATCTCGGTGGTTCCCTGGGTCGTGATCAGAAATTCGCCTTCCCCCCGAGGCTTTTCGGTTTCATCCCCGCGAATCACCAGAGCGACTCCCTGCCCAGCCATGCCGACCGTTTTGATCTTGGCTCGGAGAACCAATTCACGGTTGTTGGGGAGGCGTCCCACTTGGGTTTGGGACCAGAATTCATGTTCAATGGAATAGACTTCCCGATTGATCATCAGCGATCGGG
>JBCCCJ010000895.1:0-3434 GCA_039033615.1 Bacteroidota bacterium | reverse complement strand
GCCAAGGGAGGCTTTTTTTGACGAAGAACTGGGACGAAAGAACAAGTGAAAAGGTCCAAGTTATTTTTTGAGTCTCACTAAGGGTTGTCAAGAACGCAATTCGTGGGATCGGTGAAATTCGTGGCTACTCTAGCAACAACTTTGAACTGATTGTTCATAACCAACTTGGTGTTGATCCCCTACCTCATCCAAATGCGAGAGGAGAATGCCTCTCCCCACAGCACTTCGATTGCCGTATTTTCCGTTCCCCTGACCGCAAAATGATGGGCATCATTCAAGCTGATGGCCAGGCGCAGGCAACTTCCCGGCTGGAGTTCATAAGAAGTTGGGAAACAAGGAATCATTACCTCGGTTGGTTCACCCAGCCTAAGAGCCTGAAAATCCTGCGCGCGAAATTGCCGAGCCGGAACCGCATCCTGATACAGCGGTTCCTCATCCTGGGTGCCGTGGAAGCCTGCGCGTAGCAAACCTTCTGTAAGGTAGTACACCTGTCCATCCGGTAATACTTCTTCTAAGTAGACAAAGAGGTGTACATCGGGTTCATTCGCCTTGATCCACAAGCTCACCTGGGGATGTCCAGAAATTTCTAAGGGTTGTTCCAAAGGAAGGGAAGTGTAGCAGAGCGCCCGCTCATTGTGTTGTCGGAGTGCCTGATAGCCTTTTGGCGAAGTCAATCCCCCGGCCATCGAGCGCCAGCGGCTTTTTTCTCCAATGCCCAGACCTGCTTGAAACTGATGGGAATCTTCGCCAGCATGAAGCGGCAACTCAAGACTCAGCCCACGCTTTTCCCCCAAATACCAAGCTTTCGTGGCGCTTTGGGGAGGCCAAGAATCTGCCGTTTGCCATTGTTCCGCCCGCATGGTATAGAAATGAACCGGAGGCTCTGCGGCCAAGCCAGTATCTATTCCCTTCAAATGCAGGTCGAAAAAGCGGAGGATTTCGGTTTTGTGAGAAAAACGGTTTTTCCCAGAGTGGCCCGGACTGATGTGAAATTGTCCCCGATGTTCCCAAGGGCCCAATCGAAGGCGAGATTCTGGATGCCCATCGTTGAGGAAGCGTCGAATGGCCGACCATTGGTAGGCACCGTCCCACCATCCGCTATAATGATAAATGGGGATGGGGGCTTGGTCCAATTTTGCCCGGTGCGCATATGGGCTAAAAACCGCGACCGTATCTCCTTTTTCTGGTTCAAACACATCATCCCGAAATTCTACTTCTGAAGCTCGTTCGTGTACATTGTCATTCGCGAGGTGTTCTTGCATCGCCTCCTTCAAAGCTTGGCGATCCTCATTGACCGGCGCGACTCCTTTTACCAGAAATTGAATCAACCAATTGTCAACGGGGAGTTTGTTCTGGTCCAGGGTGGCATTGGCGCGGCCCCAGGTTTCGGTGAACCACTGAAAAGGGATCCCCCCTGGCAGGGCGATATCCGTGTACACGTCGTATAGACTGAACATCAAAAAGGCCGCCTTAACCGCCGGATGCCGCTGATACATCAGAAATTCCCCAGCAGTAGAGCTGTAAGAAATGCCAATCACCCCAATGCTTCCATTCGACCAAGGCTGCGCCACAATCCAATCGGCCAAAGCCACGCCATCGGCAATTTCTTCCCGCGTCCAGGGATGCGCCCGACTGCCAAAAGAAGCTCCAGAACCACGGACATCTACATTCACAAAGCCATAGCCTTGCAGAATGAGCGCCTTGATGTCTTTGCCTTCTGGGCCGATCAGGCCGTGGGTAAGCGGTCCCAACGGCCAGCGCAGTTCCGGTGCCCGCCAATAACGGGTCTGGTGTAGCAGGACGGGAAATGAGGCTGGCGCGTTGGCTTTGGGCAAAAAGACCGTAACTGCCAAGCGAGTCCCGTCTGGCATCGCTACGTACTGATCGATCCGGCGAATGCCCCGATACTGCGGGGCGGGATCATACAAGGAAGCTTCAGCCATGAGTGGATTGCAAATCGGGCGTAGAAATCTGATCTCCCCGCAAATTTAGGCGCGCAGATTGGAGCGATTGAAGTCGCCCTTCGGGATCCAATTGCTGCACTACCTGCTGGAATTGAGGGAGATTTGGGTACATCTTAGGCAAGGTATCAGCAGGCAAGCGCACATCTTTGGTGAGATAGATGCGCCCTCCATGATCCACAACGATCCGATCCAATTCCTCCAGAAAGGGAAACAATTGATCGGTGATCGGGAAGTCCATGGTCAGCGTATATCCGACCATGGGAAAGGACATCATCTGCGTCTCCGGCCCCATCAATTTGAGGACAGAAAGGAAGGAGCCGAAGCCCGTTTCTCGCAAGCGTTTCAGCACCTGCGGTAGAGCTGTCAGGGCTGCTTCTTTGGGAACCACCAATTGGTATTGAGTGAAGCCTCGTTTCCCGAAAATCCGATTCCAGTGGTGGATGCTATCTAAGGGGTAGAAGAAGGGCTCATAGCTTTGCAGGCCGCGCTTCACCCGTTTGAATTGCTTGTGGTAGTAGAGGAAGTTGAAGGCCTGAACGGAAAAGCGATTCAGGACAAAGGTCGGAAAGTCGAAAGGAACGGTCAGTTTTTTGGTGGTGGGAACTTCCAGAGGATCTTTTTCCCAGCGGGAACCTTTCACTTCTTCCAGACTGGCGTGTTCCCCTTTCATCACGATGGTGCGCCCCAGGTTGTTGCCACGCGACAGGCAATCGATCCAGGCCATGGTGTAAGTGGTGTCTTCGTTGGCTTCGAAGATTTCCAAGCTTTCTTGGAGGTTGCGTCCTTTGACCCATTCGCCTTGAATGGCGGAGGTTTCGATGGCTTTGAGTTGCATGGTCAGGCTCAGCACCAGACCCGTCAGGCCCATGCCTCCAAAGGTCGCCCAAAACACTTCCGGGCGCTCTGTCCGGGAGCACCTGAGCACTTCCCCCTGAGCCGTCAAAAGACGAATTTCCCGCACGTATTGATTGATGGAGCCTTCTTTGTGGTGGTTTTTGCCGTGTACGTCAGAGGCAATCGCGCCCCCAAGGGAGACAAATTTGGTCCCAGGCGTAACGGGGGGGAACCAACCTTTTGGCACAAAATGGGTCAGCAAATCCTCATAGGTAACTCCACTCTCACAAGTCAGAAGGCCTTCTGTTTCGTCAAAAGCCAGGAAACGATCCATTTTCAGGCCCGACAACATGAGCGGACTGAGGGAAGAGTCGCCATAGCAGCGTCCCATGCCACGGGGAATCCACTGCGAATCGGCAGTTGGTCTGCCTTTGTCCGCCTGCCAGTGCCGTAATTCGCCCTCTTGAACCGGATATTTGCCCCAATTCGTGATTTTCATACAGCAAAGATACTTGGATCTCAGAGGCTCATCCAAATCTTCTAGCCCTTCATATCTCTTCACTCAGTTTTGGGCAAGCCTTTCTATGACTTTTCACATGAGGAAATTCCTATTTCTATCCGATCTTTAGGTTTTCT
>JBCCCJ010000894.1:0-3442 GCA_039033615.1 Bacteroidota bacterium | reverse complement strand
TGACCCCCAGGCCTACCATGCCGAAATCGTATGTTGCTGTGCTCATATCGGAGTGAGGATTAGTTGTTCAAAAGTAGAGAAAATGCCTGGCTTTCACAGGAAAAATCAGGATCGTTTCAAAACAACCTCCGTTCTCCTTCTGGAATGGTAAGCTAAGCGACCAGTGGTCATTTTCTCCTCAATTTTTTGAAAAGGGAACGATTCATGGCAAAGGAGCCTCCCTCTCATAGCGACCTGCCTATTTGTTCTATCCACGACTATTTTGCAGCTTGAAGTCTCCTACCTTCACCCCCCAATCCCCTAATCCTATTCCGTTATGGAACCCTTAATTTTTGTGATTTTTGGCGCCTCCGGCGATTTGACACGCCGCAAGCTCATCCCTGCTATTTATGCCTTGTTCGAGAATGGGCACCTGCCAGACAATTTCGCCGTACTCGGTGTCAGCCGCAGCAAATTGAGCGATGAGGAATTCCGCAAATCGGTCTTTTGGGAAAGTGAGTTCATGGATCTGCCAGATCAGCAAGATGAGCGAATCCAAAATTTCGGGGGGCGACTCTACTATGAATCGGTAGAAGACTTGTCCAATTCTTCCTATGGACCCTTGCGGGCGCGCTTGGAAGGCTTGAACCAGAAACATGACTGTCCTGGAAATTACATCTTCTATCTTTCCACCCCGCCCAGCTTGTATGACAAAATTCCCGCGGCCTTGGCCCGAGAAGGCCTTCATAAAGACGAGAAAAGTTGGCGGAGACTGGTGATCGAGAAACCCTTTGGCTACGACCGGGCTTCTGCTGCGGCGCTGAATACGAGTTTGCGAGAGAATTTTGAGGAAGATCAGATTTATCGGATTGACCATTATTTGGGGAAAGAAACGGTCCAAAACCTCCTGGTGACTCGCTTTGCCAATGGGATTTTTGAGCCACTTTGGAACCGAAATTATATCCATCATGTAGAGGTCACCTCAGCCGAAAACATCGGCGTAGGCAGTCGGGGGGGCTACTATGACAAATCTGGTGCCCTGCGGGATATGCTGCAAAACCATTTGTTGCAGGTCATGGCCCACGTTGCGATGGAACCACCGATTTCTTCGGATGCCTCCGCCATTCGCAGTGAAAAAATCAAACTCTTCCAAGCGCTGCGTCCCATCAAGGCCGAGGAAGTAGGGAAATATGTAGTCCGGGGACAGTACCTGGCTTCCATGATTCGAGGAGAACAAGTGAAAGGCTATCGAGACGAAGAGGGCGTTCCCAAAAACTCATTGACTGAGACCTACGCAGCGGTCAAATTTTACATCGACAATTGGCGCTGGTCCGGGGTGCCCTTTTACATTCGGACAGGAAAGCGACTGCCTACGAAAGTGACAGAGGTGGTGATCAACTTCAAAAAGCCACCCCATACCCTCTTCCAACGCAATCATGAGATGTTTGGGGATACCGCCTACAACCAATTGGTGATTCGCATTCAGCCGGATGAAGGCCTGCTGATGAAATTTGGCATGAAAATTCCCGGACAGGGCTTTCACGTCAAAAATGTGGGCATGGACTTTCACTATTCTGACCTCACCAATGTCCATGTCCCAGCGGCCTACGAACGTTTGTTGCTGGATTGCATGAAGGGAGATGCGACCCTCTATGCACACGGCGACAGCGTCGAATATGCCTGGGCCTTTGTGGAACCCATTTTAGATGCCTGGGAAAACGATCCGGCAGTCAAGATGTTTGGCTATCCGGCAGGCACCTGGGGTCCGTTGGAAGCTGATGGCCTCATCAAACCCAAGCAATTGGGCTGGCGACAACCCTGTAAAAACCTGACTGCGGACGAATCTTATTGTGAACTCTGATGAAGGCTCACCGACAGATCTATCCTGACAATCCGGCGGTTGCGCGTGCCATTGCACAGCAATTGCCGGAATGGCTTCCCAAATCAGGTCCGATGCGGCTGGCCATCTCCGGCGGCAGCACGCCCAAGCTGCTGTTTGAATTGCTGGCCACAGAGTTCAAAGAGGCCCTGGATTGGTCTCGCCTCCATCTCTTTTGGGTGGACGAGCGTTGTGTCCCTCCAGATCACGCACAAAGCAACTATCGCATGACGCGCGAAGCCCTGCTGGATCAGGTCCCGATTCCGGCGGAGCAGATTCATCGCATGCAAGGAGAATCAGCACCGGAAGCGGAGGCAGATCGCTATGGAAAGGGGTTGGCGGAGCAACTACCCCAAGCGAATGGCCTGCCCGTCTTTGACCTCATCCTGCTTGGGATGGGCAGCGATGGGCATACTGCGTCTATTTTTCCACCCCAAATGGAATTGCTCACTGATGCCCGCAATTGTGCTGTAGGTACGCATCCCGAAAGCGGTCAGCAACGCATCACCCTGACTGGCCCGGTGATTCAAGCCGCCAAAAGGGTCGCTTTCCTAGTTACTGGCGCTTCCAAGACCGAAGTGGTGGCAGAAATCTTCGAACAAACCGGCAACTGGCAGAGCTATCCAGCAGCACACATTGCGCCAGCAGGAGAATTGCACTGGTTTTTGGATGAAGCGGCGGCGGGCGCGTGAGTACCTGCATGAACGGCTGAGACGCGCCTTGCGGTCCCAGCCGTTCAGGTTTGCTTGCTAGAGTCAATACTTAGACCATAGAGATTATGCGGAAAACTTTCAGACCGTGCGCGCCCGTGCGTGAGTGAGCTTTGGGTATGCTCTCTGTGGGCTGTTGACTCTGAGGTTGTGGATTCCACAAGCGACCTCCATTACTTGATCCCGGATTTGGGATGAGTGGAGTCGGATTTGATCCTTGAGCATTCTGAGCCGTTTGATTCCACTGTTGGCGTGCTCGACTACGATTCTCATTTCTGCGAGGATCTGATTATAGAGTTTCTGTGAAAAAGTCAGCTCTTGGTTCTTGGGTTTCTTGAAGGGGGTCTCGACGATCACTCCTTGAAGATCATGCCCCAAAAAGCCCAGGTCTTGCTTCAAACAACTTCCCGGTGGTAATTCGATGGGAAATTCGTCGGCAATGGATTTATCATGCTGCTTCCCCGGACAAGTAGCTGAGAGGTAGTGCACATACTGGCGATCATCGCAGAGGGTGAGATTTTTGACCGTATGTTCGCGATGCTTTCCGCTGTAATGCTCTCGCTGGCGCTGCTGATTCTCAGATCGTTGTACCCCTCTGTCGGTTCCATCGTAATGAAAATGCTGGTTGTAGTGATCATCAAGCTGATCGCGTAACTCTGAGCCGTTTCTCACTGGGAGTAATTGGAGGTCTTCGAGGGCTTGGTTGAGGATCTTGAGTAGCACCCTAGCTATGCGTGATACCTTCGATTGGGAGATCCCAAAGCTCGCTGCTTGATATTTTGGTTCTTCTACACTTTTAGTGGAAAAGAGGAGTTGGATTACGCCTCAACCCCATAGCACTGGGCATTTTTTGAATCCCTCCTGATTTTCTGTT
>JBCCCJ010000893.1:0-3446 GCA_039033615.1 Bacteroidota bacterium | reverse complement strand
CTTTTTTCCCGCTAGCTGGCTGACCTATTCGATTCTCAGAAAGAGCCTACTCCCAAGCTCATGGGCGATCATTGCTAGTTTGCTGATCACCTTCTTCTCCCCCCAAATTTTGCGCATCACGGGCTATTATGGTTTGGCCTACCCCTGCTTTGTTCCTTTGCTGTGGTATGCCCTCTTGATAGCGATGGAAGAAGGGAAGGTTGCCAAGGGGTGGCTGATCTATGGTGTGGGCACGGTTTGCTTTGGTTTGTTGCATCCCTACTACGCGATGATCGGGGCGGCTTTTTTGCCGCTGTACCTGTTTGTGCGGTGGTTGCAATACCGAAAAGAAGGCTTTCTCTCGCCGCTTTTGGTGTTAGGCGGCTTGCTGGCAGCCATTGGGCCGGGGATGCTGTTGCGGACGTGGGAACTCCTGACGAGTCGGGGAAGCCGGGATGTGGTGGAATATCCGTATGGCTTTTTGGAATACATCGCGGGTTTTGAGACCATTTTTGTTCCCCAATTGGAGCCTCTACGTTCTGTATGGGATACCATCATCCCCTTGCGAAAAATTGGCTTGGAAGGCAATGCGCACGTGGGGTTGGTGGGACTCATCATTCTATTTGCCTTGTTGTGGCGAATGGGCCAACACATCAGAGACAAGAAATTTGGCCGAATTTGGCGACCTGTTTTGCCCCAAAGTCTGCAAACTTCGCTGTGGGTAGCGGGCTTGATCCTGATTCCCGCGATGGCGCATCCCTTTCAGTGGTTTCCAGGTTTGTTGGAATGGCTGGGGCCTTTGCAGCAATTTCGAGCCATTGGTCGGCTGGCCTGGGTGTTTCATCAGATCTACCTGGTGTTTTGTGTCTGGTATGTATATGCGCTCTTTCGGATTTTGAAGAAAAAAGGCTTGAAGCAATTGGGCGGCGGCTTGGTTGCCTTGGGCATCATTTCCGTCCTCGTCAACATTGCCATCCTCAACGAATCCCAACAGCGGGAATTGGGTAATAACCACAAGCGCAATTTCCTGATGGCCCAATTGGATGTGCCGAGTTTATTGGAGGAATCGGGGCGACAAGCAGCCGATTTTCAGGCCATCATTGCCTTGCCGTATTTTCACTTTGGTTCAGAGAAAATTCTGGCCGAAGATTGGCCGGCCACCGAACTTGCCTTGACCACCGCCTTGCAGACAGGCTTGCCGATGTGCAACAACCGATCTGCGCGGGCTTCGCTCTCGGAGACCCTGGCCAATATGCAGTTGGTCAGTCATCCGTTGATCCCCAAAGAATTGCCGACTTCCTTCCCAGATGAAAGACCGCTTCTGCTCCTGTATTGGCATGGCGCAGCTTTTTCTCCAGGGGAAAAATGGCTGGTGAAACGAGCGACCTCCATCGTAGAAACAGAGCGCTTGGTATTTGCAGAATTGCCTCTATCGGCCTTTGAAGATCAGCAGGCAAGCGCTTGGCAGACTTTCGAAGAGCGAAAAGACCAACTGTGGAAAGAAGGGGAGACATTGCTTTCCAAGCGCAGCCGTTCCGTTTTATTTGATTCCTTTGGGGATGATCCCTTCCAGCTCGGACAACAAACGCAACACGCAGAAAAAGATCGAGTCCTTCTATTTGACGGCAGGATTCCGACCCGGTGGCCCAATATGATCAGCGAAGTTTCGTTTTGGGTACAGATAAACGCAAAGACCAACTACTTGGGCCATGCATTCGTTGAGATCAGGGAGGAATCAGGTCAGGTCGTGAATACACACCGCTACCATTTGCCTTTTACCAAAGATGTGCAGCAGGATTGGGTAAAATGTACGTTTACCCTAAAAGTGCCCGACAACCAACATCGAATCATCCTCTGGGCCGATGACCCCAGATTGACCATTGATAACCTCTTGATTCGCCCCAATACGGTGGATGTCTATCTGCCCGGAGCCGATTCCTCCCACATGCTACTCAACAACTACTTTCTTTCCCGATAACCTAGATGCCTGTGAAAACCAACCGATATCCTTTCCTTCTCCTGACCTGCGGTGCCTTGATGCTGATGAGCGTATTCACCGCCTGCCGCCTCAATCCGGTAGAAGGCTTGAGTTGGGAAACTGACATTCTGGCTCCCATCGCCTATGGTCGAGTAAACGTCTTCGATGCCATCACCGACAGCAGTTTGGTGCAAACGGACGGGGATCAGTTGTTGTATCTGTCCTATCGCGATACCGTCGCCAGTGCCAACTTGGCGGAATTTGTAGAATTTCCCGATACCTCTCTGGAAATTGGCATCAGCCTCGATACCCTGGAATTGGACTCCGACACCATTACCCAGGCCATCACCTTGCGAGAAGTCGCGGAGCAATTGGCCGCGGATGGCAACCTTGTGGGAACGATCTTATTGGGAAGTGATGGCCAAGAAATTGGGCTGATTCCTGGGGTAGGGGGGATTGGCTCTGGCCCCATTGAGGTCGATGCCAGTGATTTCTTTGAATTTGCGGAACTAGAGAGTGGAGAACTCATCTTGACCATCGTGAATGAATTTCCGGTGGCCCTGGACAGTGTGATCTTCGAGATTCGAAACGTCAACTTGCCCGGTCCCGCCCTTGTCTCAGATACCTTCTACTTCATTCCTTCGGGCACTTCCGTGACCGAGCGCTATGATGTGTCGGGTCAGCAGATCGAGAACCAATTGGTGGCTGAATTGGTGAATCTCAACACCATCACCGCTGCAAATGTGCTCATCGACTTGGATGATTTTATCGAAATTCAATTGGTCGCAGAAGGCCTTCGCGCCAAAACTGCCACGGCCATCTTCCCGAATCAGGAATTTCTGGATACCGTGCGGACCACCAAATACACCTTTGGAAGCGAATTCGCTGACGTAGAACTCACCAAGTTGGTGGTGGAGTCCGGCAGAATCGTAGCAGAATCGCGCAGCACGGTGGAAGACACCATTCAGTTTGAATACCGTTTGCCCGCTGCTGCCAATAGCTTGGGAGAAATTCCCGGCGTAGCCATCAAACTAGACCCAGCTCCTCCCGGAGGGATTGCAACCGAAACCAATGAAGCGGATTTGGGAGGCTTTGTGGTGGACCTGACGGCAGGGGGCGAAGGCTTCAACCTGTTGATGGAACAGATTACCGTAACTCTCTTATCCAGTGGCCAATTGATTACCCTGGATCAAAGTGATAGTGTTACCGTTTCTTTTGGGTTGGTGGACATCGTGCCGACTTATGTGGAAGGTTACATTGGGAAATACAATTTCACCTTCGAAGGCACCGAAGCCATCAGCTTCTTTCAAGACCTAGAGGTAGAGAAAATTCGCTTTGCCGATGCGAAAACGGATCTGATTTTCAGCAATTCCGTGGGAGTAGATGCCGAGATGATTGTGAAAGATTTCAGCGCTTCGAACAGCGAGACAGGTGAAAACGTCAAGTTGAGTGGCAGTCCGTTGGTCGCTGGCCCTTTTTTCATTGCCGG
>JBCCCJ010000892.1:0-3454 GCA_039033615.1 Bacteroidota bacterium | reverse complement strand
CACAGCGACAGCAATAAATTGCTCTCTCGATGATTGTGTCTTACTTTGAGAATGCTTTTTGTGTATGAGCAGTTGGGAAAGGAGTACCTAGCCAAGGCTTTTCATTATGCCCACGAAGCTGATCCGGAGGCCAAATTGTTTTACAATGATTACAGCTTATCTACTGATCAGAAAAAACGAGAAACTACCAAAATTTGGCTAGATAGCTTGCGGACAGCAGGCGTGCCCATTCATGGCATCGGTCTGCAAATGCACATCGGCATCAACGACAATCAAGCGGAGATTCAGACTGCGATCGAGTCCTTCGCCAGTGATGGCTATGTGATCCACCTATCAGAAATAGACATTTCCATGAATCGGGCAGACCGACGCTTATCGGAGCCCACCGACAAGAAGCTCGCTCAACAGGCCGAGATGATGAGGTTTGTCAAGCAAGTCTATGATGAACTCTCCCCAGAGCTGCAATATGGCCTCACCTTCTGGGGAATCGGAGACGATGATTCCTGGATTCCAGGGTGGTTTAACCGAGAGGATTACCCTTTGCTGTTTGATCAAAGCTACCAGCCCAAGCCGATGTACTGTACCATGTGGGACTGAATCACTTAACTACCCGCGACACGGTAGCCCGGCAATTCAAACCAGAAAGCGGTGCCTTCGTTGAGTTGACTCTGAACCCGAATGCGGGCGTCGTGCAATTCGAGAATCTTTTTCACGATGGCGAGACCAAGGCCGGCGCCTTTGGCTTGTGGTCCGGTCCGACTGCCTCGTTGGTAGCGATCAAAAATGTGGGACTGCTCTTCTTCAGGAATACCCGGACCGCTGTCAGCTACCCGAACCTGGACTCCTGCGGCCTCCGAATTGCTCAACTGAATCTTTACGCGCCCGCCTTCCGGGGTGAATTTCAAGGCATTGTCCAACAGGTTTTGTAAGACTCGCTCAACTAAGGCAACATCTGCAAAAACCAAGGGGAGATCCGTCGCGGCATCTACCTCCAATTGCAAGGCCTTTTCCTCTGCCAAAATCTGATATTTCGCCCAGACATCCTGCACCAACTCCGAAAGCTGGAAAGGTTCCTTCACGGGTTCTACCTGGGACGCTTCCAATTTTGCATATTCAAACAATTGGTCGATCAAGCGACTGAGATTCTCAGAACTATCCAGGACGATGTTCAGGTATTTCCGTCGGTCCTTTCCGTCCAGACTTTCTTCCTTGATCAGCATGGTTTCGACATAGCCTTGCATGATGGCTAAGGGGGTTCTCAGATCATGAGAGACATTAGCGATCAATTCCCGGCGAAGGTTCTCGACTGCTTGCAGGCGCTCAATGTTTGCCTGCAAGGTGTCGGCCATATGGTTGAAGGTTTGAGGCAAGGGCGTAAAATCTGCCAAGTGTTCTACGACCATGCGAGCGTCTTGATCTCCTTCTTGAAAGCGCTGCACCGTTTCGATCACTTTGCGGAGATTCCTGGTCAACAGCCAAATCGCCAGTAAGCCAATCCCTAATGCTCCGAGTAAGCACAGCAAAAAGGTGATGCTGCCCAATTGGAGAAAATAGCTGCCGAAGAGCGCGTCAGTTACGGCCTCTTGCTCCTCACTCGCCAGAATGATATACGCATAGCCTTGCAGACCATTGTCGTCTTTGATGGGAGCAGCGGAAAATACTTTTTGACGTCCTGGATGTCTTGGATCATCCCCCAACACGATGCCGGTTTCATACCCTTTCAAATATTCCTTGACCGGATCTAGGCCCACCCGATCCAGCACTACTTTTTTATAAGGAGCAACATAAGTGATGATATTGCCGATGGGATCGAGAAGATACACTTCCACGCTTGGATTGATCACCATCATGGAGTGCATGATTTCCTGAATGGCGCTGGTATCAACTTTCCCATCTACCAGAGGCTGCACTTCCGTTACGGTTCTTTCCGCGATGTTGGCGTACAACCGCTGGTTCATTTCCTGGAGGTATTTCTCCGTGGTGTAGCCCGTGATCAACAGATACATGACCCCAATGACCCCAAGCAATACCAAGAGGATGAGGGAGATTTTTCCGTAAAGCCAGTTGATTTTCATGTGTTAGAGAGGTCAGGCCACTTTCGCTATCATGTATTTGAGTTTCGATTGAAACGGAAGATTTGTCAACCGAAAAATGTAAAACAGCGAATGTAAAATGTAAAAATTTGTCCTGGCAAGTAGGGTTCCATCATTCATTCGACGTTCCTTTTTGTAAACAGATGAAGACCACTTTCGCTGTCAGATCACAAGTTGTCAGGATTTACGTTTGTCTATCATTTTCGCGGCTTAGAAAACCACGCTATATCCCCTAATCTACCAAGAGATGACAGATGACAGACCGTGAACTGTCAGATCACTACGTTGGCAGATCTTACTCCTACCTAATTCACCAATCAATCAAGAGAAGCCAGATGTCAGAGCGCTTTCGCTGTCAGATCACTATGTTGTCAGAAGTTTTCTTGAATCCTAATTCACCAATCTACCAAGAGATGACAGATGACAGACCGTGAACTGTCAGAACACTACGTTGGCAGATCTTACTCCTGATCACCTAATCCACCAATTCAACCAATTAACCAATTTCCTCATTGAAGCGATAGCCAATGCCCCAAGTCGTGAGAATGTATTGAGGCTCTTGCAAGTCGGGCTCTATTTTTCTGCGAAGTCGATTGATGTGTGAGTTCACGGTGTGTTCATAGCCTTCAAAATCATATCCCCAGACGAGGTTGAGGAGTCGCTTTCGATCGAAACTTTTTCCAGGCTGAGCTGCCAACAAACTGAGCAGGTCAAACTCTTTGGGAGACAATTCTACTCGTTTGTTTTGCAAGGTTACTTTCCGCTTGTCTAGGTCGATGCAAAGAGCTCCATGGTGCAATCGACTTTTTGCTGCGATTGACTCGGCGCTTCTGGGTTTGAGCGTATCCACTCGCCTAAATAAGGCTTTCACCCTAGCGATGAATTCCCGTACACTGAAGGGCTTGGTGAGGTAATCATCTGCCCCAATCTCTAAGCCCAGGACTTTGTCGATCTCTTCAGATTTGGCCGTGAGCATCAAAACCGGCGTATGGATTTCCTTGGCGCGAATCTGCCGACAGATTTCCAGGCCATCAGTTCCCGGTACCATCAAATCCAGAATATACAGGTCAAAGTTCTCGTTTAGCGCTCGTTTCAACCCCACATCTCCGTCATAGGCCTTGTGAAGTTGGCAACCTAAATCCCGTAAATGAATATCCAGTAAGTCTACGATAGCAGGATCATCTTCAATGACCAGGACCTGTTTCATGATGATGTTGGTTGGTTAGAGGGCAAATAACTAGCTAGGTATCACAGAAGTATCACAAACTCTACAAGTTTTTAATCCCCTTGCGTCAGGCAGGCGACGAAAGGCGCCCCGAGGCTGTAAAATCTAAAACAAGATAAATAATGAACGAACTAGT
>JBCCCJ010000891.1:0-3457 GCA_039033615.1 Bacteroidota bacterium | reverse complement strand
TCAACACCGACATGGTCCATCTGCAGGTGTACGAGGAAAATGGGTTTATCGTATGTGATGACGAATTCGAAGTGGAGCTGGCGTTCACCTACACTGGTCCTGGAAGTATCTCTGCGGCTAAGATTGCCTATTCTTTGAATAACACAGGTTCAGATACCCTGGATTGGAGCGGCAGTCTTCAGCAAGGAGACACCATTCATACTACCCTCTTACTTTCCAACTTGACGCCAGGTGATTATGACCTAAAAACCACCCTATTGGATGATCAGGGACAGTTGGAGTATCTCTTTGTCAACAACAATCAGCGGCTTGAGTTCTCCATTTCTGATGAACCTTCCATCTCCAATGTGGTAGACAGTGTGTGCATCACACGCCAAAGTCTCATCCTTCCCGAGGCACCAGCCCCTTATGAAGTCCTTTGGTTCAATAACCTGACCGACCCCTTCCCCTTCCAGGTAGGCGGAGAAATTCTGCTGCCGCAAGTCATCCAAGAGCAGGTCTACTACACCAGTGCGGGATTTTATGGCCGCGCCGGGATCAATGAATGGGATCCTACTTCTGGTAGCTATGCCGGAGACCTGAGTGGAATTACCATCTTTGATGTCCACCACCCCGCTCGTTTGCAGACCGTCAAGGTCTATGTCAATTCTCCTGGTCCACGAGCGATCTACCTGCTCAACAATGCGGGAGCCACCATTGCCTCTAAATTTGTTTCGCTCCAGCCAGGAGAGCATGTGGTTCAGTTGGACTTTGACTTACCAGTTGGGACCGGTTTTCGATTAAGTTCAGCCTTGAATCCCGGTTTCTTCCAACAAGATTTCGGAGCCACCTATCCCTACGAGATAGAGAATTTGATCACCATCACTGGGAATGCCGCCCAAAGCGATGCCTACCATTACTTCTATGATTGGGAGGTAACGTATGAAAGTGCTTGCCGCAGAAGTACCGCCCGCGCCGTACCCGTAACCGGCTCTGCTTTTGCGGATTTTCTCGTGGATGGAGACACCATTTTCTCCGCTTCCGTTCCCTTCTCTGACGCCAGCCTGCTAGCAGAATCTTGGCTGTGGGACTTTGGAGACGGAACTACCTCCACGGAGCAAAGCCCTGTTCACATGTATGCAGACACCGGAGTATATGAAGTCAGCCTGCAAATCACCGGGCCGGAAGGCTGTACTGATGCCCTCATCAAAACCATCACCGTCATTCCCCGCCCAACCGCAGTGGACAATTGGCTGATCGACGAGGCGCTCACCGTCTATCCGAATCCAGGAACGGGCTTGTTTCAGGTGGTGATGCCCCAAGCAGCGAGCGGTTCCCTCCAACTTCAGGTGGTGAATCACATGGGTCAATTGGTCTCTCGCACCCAAATACCTGCCAATGAAGGCAAACAACTGCTTGATCTGAGCGATCAGGCAGCGGGCGTGTATCTGATTCGACTGATTGGCGAACAACAGCGCTATCAAACGCGTCTGATCAAACAATAAATCGGTTACCCTAAGGCCATGACTTCGGTTGTGGCCTTAGTCCTTTTCATAGGAAAATTTCCTCTCCTCATTTTAATCTACTTATTCACATGTTACGAATACTCTCTATTCTATTAGGGGCCGGCGTATTGTGGAGCGCGCCCTTATTTGGTCAGGATTATGCCCGAATTGGACTGGGACTCCAAGACCGACTTGACACCTATTCCCCTGGAGTTCATCACCGGGTGAATATTCTCCTGGCAGACCGGGTGGATGTCCGCGAAATGGGCATTCGCTTCACCGAAAAAAACACGCCCCTCCCAGATCGGACTTATGAGGTAATTACCAGCCTACAAGCCAAGGCCGCCGCTACCCAAGGCCCCATCCTTACCCTCCTACATGCCCACCCCGGCGTTCAGTCAGGTAGCGTGAGGCCCATGTGGATCACCAATGTCATCCAGGCAGAGTTGCAAGCAGACGCCATTGCCGCGCTCAGTCAACGGCCAGATATCGAGATGATTGAGTACGACTTTCTCCCAATTGCGCACGAAACCCAACGCGCCGCTGCTACTGCCAGCCCCAACGGGATCGAAAATGGATTGGCCGCCATCAAGGCTCCCTTCCTGTGGAACCTGGGCTACACGGGCTACGGTCGTAAGGCGCTCATCGTGGATACTGGAGTAAATCCCACCCACGACGCCTTGAAAGATAAATATTGGGGCAACATCGTTCCCCCAGCAGAAGCGTGGTTCAGTCCCAATGAACCTGTGGATTGTGATGATCATGGCACGCATGTAGCGGGAACGGTCTTGGGCTTGAACGAAAACAACAATGACACCATTGGCGTGGCCTTTGGCGGTTTCTGGATGGGCTCCCCTTCGGTTGGATGTGGACCTGCGGATGGATTGGGGACCTTTCAGTGGGCCTTGGATCCAGACGGTGATCCGACCACCACGGATGATATGCCTGACGTGATCAACAATTCCTGGGGCTTTAATACGAACAATACCGCTAGTTTTTGCAACGGGGCCTGGACCTCGATTCTCTCCGCTATGGAAGTAGCTGGGGTAGCGGTGGTATTCTCGGCCGGGAATAATGGATTCCAGGGTGCAAGTTCCATCGGGGCACCTGCAGTGATCAATACTGATTTGGTGAATTCCTTTAGCATTGGAAACCTGAATGGCAATGTTCCCAGTTTCCCCATCAACGGAGGTTCCAGCCAGGGACCTACCACTTGTGGGGGAACCGGCTCACTGGAAATCAAGCCTGAAGTCTCGGCGCCTGGGACCAACGTTCGGTCCTCGATCAATAACAATGGCTACGCATTTTTCACCGGAACTTCTATGTCAGCGCCCCACGTCTCTGGCGGGATTCTGCTGCTCAAAGAGGCCTTCCCCTATTTGACGGGAGCCGAGATCAAACTGGCGCTCTACTTTTCTGCGATAGACCTTGGACCAGTCGGAGAAGACAACCTCTATGGGACGGGCATGATCGACCTGGAAGCGGCCTATACCTATCTGGTGAATGCGGGCAATGTGCCAGTACTGCCAGAAACCACAGATCTGGTCAACCTGCAGGTCTATGAAGAAGAGGGATTCGTGATCTGTGATGACAAATTCGAAGTAGAACTGGCGTTTACCTATACAGGTCAAGAAACCATCTCTGCCGCCAAGATCGCCTACTCGCTCAACAATGCGGGCGCTGACACCTTGGATTGGAGTGGCACGCTTCAACAAGGAGATACCATTCACACCACGATCCTACTTTCCAACCTCACTCCTGGAGATTACGATCTGAAGACCACCCTGCTGGATGAGCAGGGACAATTGGAGTATCTATTTGTCAACAACAATCAACGGCTCGAATTCTCGATTTCTGATGATCCAGTCGTTGCCAATGTGGTGGACAGTGTGTGTATCACTCGCCAAAGCCTCATCGTTCCGGCGGCACCAGCGCCTTATGATGTCCTTTGGTTCAACAGCCTTACCGATAGC
>JBCCCJ010000890.1:0-3460 GCA_039033615.1 Bacteroidota bacterium | reverse complement strand
TGGCAACAGACTCCAGCGACGACGACGACGACGACGACGACTAGGGGAGACGAGGACCCAGGTGGTCAAAGTTAGAGATATCGTCCATAAGTTCTGAGAACGAGCGGCAGAATGCTTCCTGGGATGGACTACACGGCGGACGGAGAAACTACAGCGCTGCATGGGCACTTCGGAAGTCTGAGAGTGGCAACAGCGGTGATTCTGCATAAACTACCAAAATCAATGGCTCACGGCTGCTGACGCCCGATTGAGTTTCTTAGCGCCGAGTTTTGTGGGAGAAATTACCATTGTGTCCCGGGGTTCTCCTTTGACTGGTCGACTTCAATTTAGCCCAGGACCGATTACCGCCAAGACTCGGGAAATAGGAGTCGCATCAAGTATTGATGAGTTAGGCCTAGTCGAAATTCTCAGTGTAGGGATCATTTACGGTTTCTAGACGAGGTAACCCATAGCCTTTTCAAAGCTCTCCCTCGGGAGGGCTTTTTCCATTTTGAACCCCAAGCCTCCCCCGCTGGCTTCTTGCTTCTCCCCTCTCTGCGCTTCCGCTCAATCGTTCAAAGGATTTCGGTTGCTTTTCCGAAGGGGCAAGGCTACCTTTGCGCCAAGCAAAAAATCGCGATCGCATGAGCATCCTCGTCAACAAAGATTCCAAAATCCTTGTCCAGGGCTTCACCGGAAAGGAAGGTACTTTCCACGCCCAGCAAATGATTGAATACGGCACCCAGGTAGTCGGTGGAGTCACGCCTAACAAAGGCGGGCGCACGCACCTCGATCTTCCGGTGTTCAACAGCGTTTCCGAAGGCGTAAAAGCTACCGGAGCGGATGTTTCCATCATTTTTGTTCCCCCTGCATTCGCCGCTGATGCGATCATGGAAGCTGCAGATGCTGGAGTTGGGTTGATCGTAACCATCACCGAAGGCATTCCCGTTCGGGATATGATTTACGCCAAGGAATACATCGACGAGCGTGGCGTGCGCATGATTGGTCCCAACTGTCCCGGCGTCATCACTCCTGGCGAGTGTAAGCTGGGGATCATGCCTGGATTCATTCACCGTCCTGGCAAAATTGGCATCATCAGCCGTTCTGGTACCTTGACCTACGAAGCTGTGGATCAAGTGACCAAGCAAGACATGGGACAATCCACCTGTGTCGGCATCGGAGGAGACCCCATCATCGGCTCTCCGCACATCGACATCGTGAAATTATTCGCCGAAGATCCAGATACCGAAGGGATCATCATGATTGGCGAAATTGGCGGGACCAACGAAGAGCAAGCTGCCGAGTGGATTCGCGACAACTGCAACAAGCCCGTAGTTGGCTTCATCGCTGGTCAGACTGCGCCGCCAGGACGCCGCATGGGACATGCCGGAGCGATCGTTTCTGGTGGAAAAGGAACCGCCCGTGGCAAAATGGACGTGATGGAAGCCTGTGGCATCCACGTGGTAGAAACTCCTGCCGATATCGGCATCACCATGGCAAAAGCACTTGGGCAACTCGCCTAAGTTCAAGATATCAATACACACTAACGTTTGAGGCTCCTGGTAACGGGGGCCTTTTTTTGTTGTCAGGGAAGGAGTGGGGACCACCTTGTTGCGGGAGACAAGAAGCGAGACTGGCTGTTCGCAAACAACATTACAGGAAGATGATGCTTGTCAGCGACTAACCTCGCATCTCGGATCACGCTTCCCGCATCTTCCCCCCTCACAACCGAATGACCGTCCCTACAAAATCCCGACTGCCTAAGGTGGAAATTTTGCTCGCGTGGCAGATATACACCCGATGCACCCCCGCTTCCAGAGCTTCAAAGGCATTGGAGAGCTTGGGGATCATGCCTCCTGCGATCACCCCTTGGGCTCGGTAGCGGGCAAAATCCTCCGGCAACAATTCGTGAATCAAGCTGCTTTCGTCCGCGGGGTCTTCCATGACGCCAGCCTTCTCAAAGCCGAAAACCAGATGGACTTCCTCTCCCGGTGCCAAGGTTCTTGCCACTGTAGATGCGATGGTATCGGCATTGGTGTTGAGCATGTGGCCTTGTCCATCGTGGGTCAGAGGGGCCAGCACAGGCACAATGCCTCTGAGCAGGAGATCCCGCAACGCTTCCCCATTCACCGCCACAATGTCCCCCGCTAGGCCATAGTCAATCTCCTTGACCGGACGCTTTTCTGCCCGGATCACATCCAGGTCCGCCCCCGTCAAGCCCAGTGCCTGACAGCCTCTGGCCTGCAGCATACTCACCAGCTGCTTATTCATCAAGCCCCCATATACCATCATCGCCACCTTCATCATTTCGGGACTGGTCACCCGCCTCCCCTGGATCAGCGGCGCTTCAATGCCCAGTTTCGCTGCGACCTGAGTAGCGGTTTTGCCACCGCCATGAACCAGGATTTTCGGCCCAGCCAAGGATGCAAAATCATCCAGCACCTGCTGAAGGGTCGCAGGGTGGTCCAGTACTTTGCCGCCGATTTTGAGGAGGGTGAGCATAGAGAGGAGAAGTCAGAGGTCAGAAGTGAGAGCGGCCCAAAGATGGGCCTGCCAGAAAAGAATGATGATATCAGAAGCCTATTCGTCTGTCAATGAAGGGGTCTGACCGCAAAGCAGTCTGTCCTCTGTCAGCGAAGCGTTCTTAGCAGACTCGCCAACACCGCCTGGGCCGATACCACTCGATTCCCGGCTTGTTCAATGACCAGAGATTGAGGGCTGTCGATGACTGCGTCGGCGACGACTACATTGCGGCGAACGGGCAGGCAGTGCATGAACTTGGCTTCATTGGTGAGGCTCATTTTCTCTGCGTCCACCTGCCACCGCTGATCCTGACCGAAGATTTGGCCATAATCGCTGTAAGATGACCAATTCTTTGCATAAACGAAATCCGCCCCTTCATAGGCCTGATGCGGGTCGTAGATGACGGGCGTATCGCCCACAAATTCTTCCGCGAGTTCATACCCCTTCGGATGGGTGATCACCAGATCGACTTCGGCGTGACGCATCCATTCCGCAAAGGAATTTCCGACTGCTTGCGGCAAGGCGCGAGGATGCGGTGCCCAGGTCAGGACGACTTTGGGCCGAGCCACCGTCTGATGCGAGCGAATCGTGATCAGATCGGCGAGGGACTGTAGCGGATGCCGCGTCGCAGATTCCAGGCTCACGATTGGTACTCCGGCATACTGCTGAAAAGCCGTCATCACCTGCTCTGCATAGTCTGCCGCCCGATCTTTCAGGCCAGCGAAGGCCCGAATTCCCAGGATTTCACAGTACTGCCCCATGACCGCGGCAGCTTCTCGAATGTGCTCCGCTTTTCCGCCATCCATCACCGCCCCGTCCGCAAATTCCAGTTGCCAACTGTCCTGGGCGACATTCATCACGATGCAATCCATCCCCAGATTCTGGGCGGCCCGCTGGGTACTCATGCGCGTCCGCAGGCTGCTATTGAAAAAGATCAGGCCGAGGGTTTTGCCTTTCC
>JBCCCJ010000889.1:0-3460 GCA_039033615.1 Bacteroidota bacterium | reverse complement strand
TCAGACTTCATTCCCATGATTTTTCTCTACTCTGGTAAGGATGGCGACTTGGCCAGCATTCGTACCAAGCCCGGCAATCTCACGGAGCAATTGAACAAGTTGGAGGAAGTCTATCGTTCTACCTTTCCGAATGGTCCCTTTGATTACTTCTTCATGGACCAAGAGTACGAAAAGCAGTATCGTTCGGATGAGCGCTTTCGGGAAGTCTTTTCCTACCTGACTGGATTTGCCATCTTGATAGCTTGCATCGGCTTATTCGGGCTGGTATCCTTTACCGTCGCCAAAAGAGCGCGGGAAATCGGCATCCGCAAAGTGCTGGGCGCGGAAGTCTCTTCCATCATCAGCCTGCTCGCCAGAGAATTCATTTGGCTGATCGTGATCGCTTCCGCCGTAGCCATTCCGCTGACCTATGTCCTGCTGGGCAATTGGCTGGAGCAGTTTGCCAATCACATCGACCTCCACTGGTGGTTGCTGATTCTTCCAGCCCTCCTGGTGATTGCCGTGGCAGGTCTGACCATTCTTTCTCAGACCTATCAAATCGCTACGAATACGCCAATCAAGTCTTTGCGAGAAGAGTAGAATAGGGGGCAAGGGTAGAGCCGAATTGTATTCGGTCCATGCTCTTGAACCCTGTTGAACGAAGTGAAATCTCAAGAATCGGGAAAACATGAACCCTGTCATTTCCCTAATTTGATCGCCAGACTTGCGTAGGGGACCGGGACTGGAAGCCAATCGGTATAGCTATCTAACAATTCATTTGTCCCTTCGATCCGACCATCTCCCATGACCCCATAGGCCACCAAACCTGCTTCTATGGCAAATCTTGGTTGCATATATCGAGCGCCTCCGGACAGGAATAGGTGCAACTCCCGGTCAACGATTCGCTCCTGCGTGGGAATGATCGGTCCATGAGCTTTTTGTTGTCCCTGGACCCAGTTTTCGGTTACCAGTGCCCAACGGAGAGAGAGGCGGCGAGTCGCGGCGAGCGTCAGAATGGGTTGTCCTATGAAGCGATCTTTGGCACCACTCAATCCTATCCCGAAACTGACATGATGATCGAGCGAACCGTAGGTAGCCATCCCATATGCGACAGCGAGTTGCTCAAAGCGATCAGCGGCTGCGCCCATCACGCCTCCCCCTACCCACCAACGCTCGGAGAGTTGGGTGCTCCAATTGATTCCAGCAAAACCCGTAAGAATGCGGGTATCGTTGCCGAAGATTGAATAGAGGGCGGTAAAAGCTTCCAAACCAGCGGTTATGCTGATCTGGTCAGTAAGCCCGTATCTCGCTCCATTGATCCCCACCAAAATGTTTTGATAGTAGCCTTCTCCCTTTCGCAGAGGAATAGCCGAGGGAGCAAAAAAATAGGTACTGGCAAAAGGATTGGTGAAATAGGCGGATCGGTCAGGGGTAACCGAATCTTTGATGGCCTCAGTGCCTGTCAACTCTTCCAAAGCAATGGAATCTAGCCATTCTTCCCATTGAAGGCTCAGACTATCTGATGGCAAGGCTTCTGCGACGCTTAGGTCTGATCCAATCAACAGAGGCGATTGCCAAGTGGTTTCTTTAGCCAGCAGGCAAGAACAAATTCCCCAAAAGCAACCTAACAAACAGGCAACTATGTATTTCATTTCCTAGAAAGGTCGTGAAAAACAGCCGTGATATGGCGAAGACTTCCCCGAAACGGAAAAGTCTTGTGCCATCGGAAGGATGCTTTTCATGGTTGTGAAAAAAGCAAAGACCTAGTGGCCGATTTGGGTTGGATTTTGTGTTTGTTCTTATCTTGTTGTTTGATTCAAAAATAGAAACCTTTCTTCGCGCTCACATGGGAAAAATCCCCAAGTCCTCTCTGGAATTGGGGATCATTCATAAATTCCAGCAAATGGAAGGGAGCAAAAGGAAAAAGCCCCAATCCCTTACGAGAAAGCGGCTGATTTAGAAATTCTTGCCAAAAGGCAGGCAGGGAATTAGCATTTTTTGCAAAAAGGAATCTGCGCGGCCTGGAAGACCGCGCTAGATCTAATAAAGAGATGGCAGATGACAGATCGCCTTGGCTGTCAGATCACTTGGTTGTCAGACGTTTTCTTGAATCCCACTCAACTAATTCACCAGGTAACCAATCCCCGAATAGCCAATCACCTGGGCGGCCTGGAAGACCGCGCTACATCTAATAAAGAGATGACAGATGACAGATCGCTTTGGCTGTCAGATCACTTGGTTGTCAGACGTTTTCTTGAATCCCACTCAACTAATTCACCAGAAAACCAATTCATCAAACCCGGACCAATTTGATCGGATAGGTCTGCTCTGCATTCCATTGGCAGACGTAGATGTTTTTGTCATCGTCGATGCAGACGTCGTGGCAGTGCATGAAGGTGGGTGTGTCCTGAACCATCATCTCCAACTCACC
Organism: Bacteroidota bacterium; assembly: GCA_039033615.1. Lineage (GTDB taxonomy): Bacteria > Bacteroidota > Bacteroidia > J057 > J057 > JBCCCJ01. The sequence continues at coordinate 1,050 of JBCCCJ010000889.1, read as the reverse complement.
TTTCCGATATTTGGGCTTGGTGCCACCGGGATTGGAAATGACTTTGTCGTCAGCGTCCAGGATGGTCACAAAGCCGGAATTGGGCATCCGATTCAAGTATTTCAATCGAGACCAGCAGACCCCTGCATAGACATTTTCATCATCTATGACCGGACGGCAAACAAAGGCTCCAGGGAGGAAAATGGTTGACAGGTATTTTCCATCCAAAGTGAAGCGTTTGAAGGAATTGTGTGCACGGGAAGTGCAAAGCAAGGTCAGGTTGGCTGGATCACGGCTGTCAACGGCCACGCCATGCGCGGTCGAGAATTGGCTGTCGCCGTCTCCTCTCCCGCCAAATTTGCGGATGAATTCTCCATCCTGTGTGTACTGTAGGATGTACTGAGAGCCATAGCCATCGGCCACGTAGATGTCTCCATTTGGCCCCACGGCGGTCTCCGTCGGTTTGAACGCATCCTCTTCGGCATATTCTCCAATGGTCGAAGGATGGTCGATGGTCAGCAGCACCTTGCCTTTCAAATCGGTTTTCATCACTTTTCCCAGGTTCGGGTCGCAAATGAAAAGGAATTCCTCTCCGTTGGCATTCCACAGAGTCAGGCCATGCCCGCCGGGATATTCGGTGCCCCAGCTATCTAACAACTTCCCGGATTTATCATACACCAATACATTGTTCTTGGTCTCATCCGTCACCATGAACAGCCTTCCCTGGCTGTCCATTACCATCTCATGGCAATTTTTGACGGGAGTTTTGGAAGGGTCCAGGTCTCCCCATTCTTTCTGTACTCGATAGGTAAATTTTCCGTGCCCCAATATTTCCTCCCCCAATTTCGGTTGGGACTTGAGGATGTTGAAGGAAAAACCAGGGGTTAGGAAGGCGGCACCTGCTAGTGCTACCCCATTTTTAACAAAATTTCTGCGAGAGATTCCGTCTTTTTGATTCGGCATATGAATGGGAATTGGGTGAATGGGTTGAATGATTGGTGGGTTGGTGAATTGGTTGGTTGGTTGGTTGGTTGGTTGGTTGGTTGGTTGGTTGGTTGGTTGGTTGGTTGG
>JBCCCJ010000888.1:0-3464 GCA_039033615.1 Bacteroidota bacterium | reverse complement strand
GGTTTTTCTTCCTTGATCTGGAAAGAAATACCTACGCGAAAAGAGGAAGTTATTTTTCAAGTCTCACTAATTTAAAACCCACTCACATCATCTTCACCAGAATCTCCTTCATCATTTTGGCGGCGAGATAGGCCGTCATTTGCTGCACATCCCGCTCGGGATTGTACTCGACGATGTCGGCACCGATGACTTCGGCGTCGATCTGTTGGATCAGGCGGATCACTTCTCTAGTGGTCAAACCACCGGGTTCGTGGTGAGAAACTCCAGGCGCATAGGCAGGATCAAAACCATCCATGTCCAGGGAAATATAGACCGGACGATCAAAATGAAGCTTTGGCACTCCTTCCCACTCCTTCATTTGGTGCATCTCCACGCCGAACTTCTTAGCCTGTTCGGCTTGGTGCGGATTGAGGGTACGGATGCCTACTTGCACCAGGCGCTGGGCGTAGCCTCCTTCCATGATCCGGGCAAAGGGACAGGCATGGGAATAGGGATCACCCTCAAATTCGTCATACAGATCGCAGTGAGCGTCGATGTGGAGAATGGCAATTTCCGGATGCAGCTTGTGGTGCGCTTTGAGCAGGGGATAGGTGATGGAGTGATCTCCTCCCAGCGTGAGTAATTTGGCCCCGGTATTCAAATGCTCCTCCGCAATCCGCTCGATCGCCAGGTAGTCGATGAGGGTAAAATCGCCCTGATCCACCAGATTGGGCTGGTCGATGGACACCAGGTTTTCTGCATACAGATTAGAAGACCCACCGAATAAGGCCTCCCGGATCAAAGGCGGAGCCAGGCGGGCTCCGCGCTGAAAGGAAGATTTTTCGTCAAATTGGATGCCCTGGATGAAGATGTCGCGCATGGAAAAAGACTTGGGATCGAACATTCGTTCCCCAAGAATACCATTAATCTTGGTTCTTTTTCATGTTCTCTAGCTTGCGCAGGATCTTTTCCCGATTCTCTTCGATCTTTTCTTCCTCCCATTCGGCTTCATTCCGATCCAACACCTCAAGCGCGGCCTGGTACACCGCTTCCGCTTTTTCTGGCTCCGATAGTTCCCGGTACACCGAGGCTTTTCTCAAATAGGTGGTGATGTCATTCGGTGCTGCCTCCAGGGACATTTCGTAGAGTTCCAGCGCCCGGCGGTGATGTTCCCGCTCCGAAAAATCATCGCCATAACGCCTGAGTCGGTAGGGTTCCAGCTCCATGAAAGAGCCTAGCTTGACTTCTTGCTGCTTTGCGTAAGCAGACATTTGTGCAGCTAGAGACTGGTCCGCTTGTTTGGCAAACGCTTCGATCAGGTATTGATCCACCTGATAGGCCCGATTCATCGCGAGGATGCCTTCAGTGATCGCGGGCGCAACGGTGGTCCAGTGGGTCTTGCCCTCGAATGTCCGCTTTTCCCAATGAATCGTGGGGGTTGGATGGGTGGTAAACAGGGAGTCCAAATGGTCCACTTGCAGTTTGAACCTCTCTTCCAACGAACCAACGGTTCCGTGAGAGCAATAGAAGAATTTATGAAAGGAGGCCTCCGCCTGAATCATGTCCTCCGCATCCTCCAGAATTTGGTTGTCCAGGTAATGCATGCCCGGGCTGATGGATAAATAGGCGTGAAAGAGATCTTTCTGCTCTCCAAATAGGGTATTGGCGAGAAAGGCGCCTCCCCGCGAATGCCCAATGACCGCTCGGAAATCACGCACGCGAAAATCCTCGCTGATTTTCGGAAAAACTTCCTCCCTCAAATGAGCCTGCAGCTTTTCAGCTTCTCCGACATTATCCGGAGAATCTGATGGGAGAGAGCGATCCTGAGGAATGAATTCTTTGTAGCGACTGTCGGAATGAATGCCCACTACGATTAGCGGGGTAATTTGATAGACCCACACCAGATAATCAATGATGCCTTTGGCATTTTGGTAAAAGGCATCCGCCTGGGCATCCAACACATAGACCACGCCGAAAGAGTCGATGTCATTGAAATAGTAATCTTCGTGCAGGTGCACATAAAACTTCCGGTCTTTGCTAAAAACCTCGGATTCGACCTCATATTCGAAATCGTAGGTTTGTTGAGCAAAGAGGGAGGAAATAGAAAAAAGCAGACTGAAAAAGAAAGCGCCGGATTTCATAGGGAAGGGGATGGGGTGTAAGGAAGTGAGCAAATTGATGAATGAGCCATTCAGGTAGAATTGCCTGTACCCTTATTACTCTCTCCTTAGCAGTTCCCCTAATTGGGTCGTCGAAATGGGTTGGGCCAGGGCATTCCCCGGCCCCACAGATCATCTCCTGGAATGCAGCCCAATGGTATTGCCATCCGGATCAGAGAATAGGGAGATGAAACCAAATTCTCCGATGGGCATTTTGGGGCGGAGCATGGTTCCTCCAGCGGCTTCTACTCTGGAAGCTTCGGTGGTACAGTCTTCGGAGGCAAAGTAAATGACGGTGCTGTTGCCTCCGGTTTCGACTCCTTCTTGCTCCACCAGCGCTCCTGTTGCATTGGGACCGTCATTTTCAAAAGGAAAGGTGGACTGCTTGCCCCACTCAGGCGGCAGGTCGGTGAGTTGTATGTCCAGTACAGTTTCGTAAAAGGCTTTGGCCTTCGGCAGGTTAGAAACGTGGATATCAAACCAACAAACGGGATTCAAAGTGTTCATAGCAATGATGGTTATACGTGATTGAATGTTACCTCACAAAGATGCAGCGCACGCTTTCCACAAAATTGTAAAAATGGGACAATCCTATTTCCACAGGTAGAAGTTCGAATTTTATGCTTGAGGCGCCGCCTTTACCACAAGGGTGTGTTGGCCACGAAGCCCGAGGAAGGGGGCCGGATCGCGAGTTGGGCTGGGGCTTCGACGGTTTTTGCCTCCTTTGCAAACATATGAGGTCCGCCGGAAGGGCACACCAAGTTTGACCATCTCATATACAAGCTGGGTATCAGAAACATCAAAGGGTCAGAACCAACCTACTGGTCCTTGTGAAACATCAAGGACATTCGCAAGGCATCGCCATAGAATTCTTTTGGGGAGAGTCCGGTGAATTCCTTGAAATCCTTGATGAAATGAGACTGGTCGTAGTACTCATTGTCGTAGGCGAGATCGGTCAGCTTAGCGGGAGTTTCCGTCAGTAAGGCCGTGAGCGCGGCTTGGATTCGAATGGTCTTGGACAATTGTTTGGGACTCAAGCCGATGACGGAAGAAAATTTCCGGGCCAATTGTCTCCGGTGGGTCTGGTTCTGTTCGGAGAGTTCGGCTACCGAAATCTGCCCTTTTACCTCCAGCATGGTATCTACGGTGGACTGGACAATGCGGTCGATATTCTTTGCATCTCTGAGTCGCTGCAACAAAAAGGCTTCGATGATCTCAATTCGTTCGGCAGTGGAGTGGGCAGTGAGAATCTGTTCGGCCAGGGCGTTTCCGGCTTCGCCATATAGGGCTTCCAGTGGAACCGGCGTATTCTCCATCTCCTTGATG
>JBCCCJ010000887.1:0-3464 GCA_039033615.1 Bacteroidota bacterium | reverse complement strand
CTGCTGCCACAACCCGTCGCAGGCAAGCATACTTGGTGTCGAATGTCGATGGAACGTCCACCATATTTGGCAGAGCGTCCCTCTTTCACCCTGGATCCCTGGCTTCATGCCGGCGGGTATTACGTGCAAGAAGCCAGTTCGATGTTTTTGGAACAAGCCCTGCGACAGTGGGCACCATTGGAAGAACCCCTGAAAGTCTTGGATCTTTGTGCTGCTCCAGGGGGGAAATCTACCCATCTGTTGAGTCTGCTGTCTGCGGAAAGTGTGCTGGTCAGCAATGAAATCATTCGCTCCCGCTCCAAAGTGCTGGCGGAAAACCTCAGCAAATGGGGCACGGATCAGGCGATCGTTACCAGCCTGGACCCGCAGCAATTTGAGCGTTTGCCAGAGGCCTTTGATGTGGTTGTGGTAGATGCTCCCTGCTCTGGCGAAGGACTCATGCGCAGGGATGCCGCCGCGATGCAGGAATGGTCGGAGTCCCACGTACAACTCTGCTCTGAGCGCCAACGCCGCATCTTGATGGATGTTTGGCCTTCCTTGAAACCCGGAGGCTTGTTGATCTACAGCACCTGCACCTTCAACGCTCAGGAAAACGAGGCCAATCTTGCCTGGCTTCATACTCAAGTGGAGGGAGAATCACTTTCGTTGGATGTTCCCACGGCCTGGGGCATCCAGGAACTTCAGCAGGATGGCCAAATCGGCTATGGCTTATATCCTCACAAACTTTCCGGCGAAGGCTTGTTTTTGGCAGGGATTCGGAAATCGGGGGAACAAACGGTGGGCAAGCGAGGGAAAAAAAGGAAAAAGCAGAAAGACAATTTGACCCGCTTGGGAAAAGGGAAGTTGGCCCAGATCACTTCCTGGCTGAAAGATTGGGAAAGGAAACAAGCTTTTCAACATCAGGACCAATGGCGTTTGCTGCCTGAGTTGGGCTTTCCCATTTTGGAGCAGTTGGTGCAGGAGAAATTGTCAATCGTTTCTGCGGGACTCCATGTTGCCACTGAAAAAGGCAAAGACCTCCGACCTGAGCAGGCGCTCGCTACCTATCCGGGCCTGGAAGCTGCTGCATTTGCTACGCAATCACTGAATCGGGAGGAAGCCATTGCCTACTTGCGTCGGGAAACCATGAATCTCCCGGCCCAAAAAGGCTGGAATCTTCTGGAATATCAGAGCCTCGGCCTAGGTTGGGCCAAAGTATTGCCCAATCGAGTCAACAACTATTACCCTCAACCCTGGCGCATCCGAATGAGTGGCGACAGTAGCTGGAGCCTTGCAGATTTATTAGCTCGATGAAAGATGAAACGATTTGATCAAATTCCCCTCTTCATTCTGCTGTGTCTCACCTTGGGCTTGGCACCCTTTCGACCAGAACCGCATATCTGGGGAAAACTGAAATGGATCGCTGGCGGAGCCGTGGGGATGGGAACGATGGATTGCTTGGATTTTGTGCTACACGGGACGCCCTGGGTACTGCTAGCGATTGCCTTGGTGAAGTGGGGGATCAAAAAAGTCTCTCCCAATCAGCCCCATTAACCCAGGCGATGCTCTGATAGCAACAAATTGATGTTGGAGATAATCTCTTTGGCTTTTTTGCGCTCAGAGCGGGCAATTTTGAGCTTCAAAATGCCTTTGTCGCTTACCGGAATATCCTTGGCAATTTGAAGCGAAAGCAGCCGAATGCGAAACGAAGCCACGAAGACATTTTGTTTGTATTCTACCGATTCGACCTGATCAAATGTCAGTCGAATGTCTTTCAATTTGGACTTGATCAGACCACCAGTGATGGAATCCTTGACTTGGAACTCTATGCCCAACGCGTCCTGTTCGACCCGCAGCATCCCTTGCGCTTTGGCAAAACCTCCATACAAGTCATCAATGAAGAAAGGGAGCCTGGATCGGGTAGGAGAAAACATAGGTAGAATTGCTGATGTAGAAGGAAAGATACAGATTTCTCGCAAAGGTGAGAAAAGGGGAGTACGGCACATGTCACCAGACAAAGCATATCCCTGTAGATGACAGTCGCGACGCGCCTGCTTTTTTCTGGAAGGCATGCGGTTTCTACCAAGCTGCGAATCGCTCTGCGCTTCGTTTTTTTGAGAGTAGGTTCAAGGCATGCCCTGGACCTACTTGTCAATAGACACGCAGCCCGGAGGGATGGCATTTCGGTAGCAAATCGAAGAGAGAAGAGTTGGGAGCAGGCGAGTAGCGACTGCCACATATACCAACATCATCAGTGAATGTGTGCCATGGGACGTACACCCTGAGAAAAGGCCCTGACTTCAAAGCAGAAATGTGATTCCCCCTGCCTCAGTCGATCCAATTGGGCGTAGGTTCTGTTTCCGCAGGTTGAATCAGAAAATTCTGCTACTCTATCAACCGGAGGTCATCAGTAGGATCTACTTCTTGTAGGGAATCCTCTCTGATCGCCAAAATATATGCTTTTAATAATTCTCTATATTCCCCAATGGATAAATCCTGTTTCCCGTATTTCCCTTTTTTGGGATAAACCTCCAATAAAGTGATCGTATCTTCTTCCAGATTGACAATCGTAATCACCCTGAATCCTCCCCTTTTCCCTTCCTTCATGGCACTATTGGGAAACCTGGTTTTCACCAGAATGAGTTTGTTGCCGTCTTGGATGTGCTGAATGGTGTCGCTAATGCAAACAAACTCTGTTGAAGAGAGAGCAGGTGTTTGGAGGATGTTACAAATATCAGCAGCTACGTTCTCATACCCGTCTTTTGGCTTCTTGCGGAGTTTATGGAGGCTATTGAAAAAAATGTCAATGCAGAAGACCCTCATTGATCATAGGTTCTGGATTTGCTCCCATAAGTCTTGGAATTCTTCATCGTTCCTTAGCATGTCTCGGGTGCCTTTGATTTCCTGGACTTCTTCCATAGTCTTATCGTCTGCTAAATAGCCGAGCCAAGAAAAATCGCAATATTTAGCTAAGTCATAAGGGATGATCTCCCCTTGACTCGTAGTGATCCAAGGACTTTGATAGTGGGTTTCGCGAGAAGCGGTAGTCGCACTTTTCTGTTTGAATTCTCGTAGGGTTTTTTCGATGGTTTCTGACTCTTGGGGAGAGAATGGATATTCCGCTTGATGGACATCGGGATACAATTCAAACACTTCGTGCTCGCCGTACGGATTCGATACTTTTCTCCGATCAATGACTTTTTCTTCCTCTAGTAAGGTAAGGTAATCGTGCAATCCCTTCGGTACTGGTCCAAATTTGAAGCGAAGGTATTCGAAATTCGAAACCGGTTGATGATAGAGCGCATAATGCCCAAAATCAATGAAATAGAGGATCTTATAAAGCTTGGTCAATGAAAGCCCAAAAGACTCTTGCTGGCAAGAGGCTACAATTTGCTGGACCAGGGATGTTACTTTTTTGTATTCCATGAAGTGACTTCATCAACTCCCTTTAAAAGTACTATTTTTTTGTTTCATAATCAACCGAT
>JBCCCJ010000886.1:0-3465 GCA_039033615.1 Bacteroidota bacterium | reverse complement strand
CCAATTCCTAAATTTCATGATTGAGCGCACCATTTCAGATAAGCTCCGCCAACTCGTTACCAAGTTTCCGGTGGTCAGTTTGACAGGCCCCAGACAATCTGGGAAGACTACTTTATTGCGCAATTTATTCCCCGATTATACCTATGTAAACCTCGAACTCCCCCCGGTCAGGCAGGCGGCGAAAGAGTCTCCCCAAGCATTTTTGCGACAAGGGAATCCTGGAATGATCATAGATGAGGCGCAACACGTCCCAGAGTTATTTTCCTACATTCAGGTGGAGGCCGATGAGCATCAGCAGAACGGACGGTTTTTGCTTTGCGGCTCTCAGCATTTCCTCATGATGGAGAATATTTCCCAGAGTCTTGCTGGGCGAGTAGCCATTTTACAACTGTTACCGTTTTCCTTCACCGAGCTTGCTGCGCATGAGCCGTGGCAGCCTGAGGATTATCGTTCTCCCATATTTCAAGGCTTTTTCCCTCGCTTATATGACCATGACATTGCCCCAGCAGATTTTTACCCTAGCTATATCCAGACGTATTTGGAGCGAGATGCCCGTCAGGTGGTGAACCTATTGAATCTCAATCGCTTTCAAACCTTCGTACAATTATGTGCAGGGCGAATCGGCCAATTATTTAATCAATCAGAAGTTGGGAACGAGGCAGGGATTGATCAGAAAACGGCTCGTGCTTGGTTATCCATTCTGGAAACGGGTTTTCAAGTCTTTACCTTGCGCCCGTACCATCGCAACTTTAACAAACGGATTGTCAAAACCCCCAAAATCTATTTTTGGGACACTGGTTTGGCATGTTCGTTATTAGGCATCCAGTCTCCCCAAGATTTGCTCACTCACTATGCGAGGGGAGCCTTATTTGAGAATTTTGTAATTGCTGAAATGCTCAAGCAATATCATCACCGTGGAATGCGTCCCAATGCGTATTTCTGGCGGGATCATACAGGTAATGAGGTGGATTTGTTATTCGATCAAGGGGGGCAGTTGTATCCCATAGAGATCAAATCTTCCCAAAGCCTGAATCCGAACTTTTTCCGGAATCTCCAGAAATTCCATCAGATCTCTGGTACTCCTCTATCCCAATCCTATTTGGTATATGGCGGAGACCAGCGACTAGATGATGACAATGGGAATTTGCGGGGCTGGCGACATGTGCCAGAGTTGTATTTATGATGGAGAATAACCTCTAGGAATCATGTTTTAGGTCTTCAAGTCTTTGTACTAACGTATTGAGTTGGAATACTGCCTCAAGTAGTTTCTTAGTAATTTCGATGGATATTTCAGCCTCCTCGTCTTCGATTTTAAGATATGTTTTGGAATTCACATGAGCAGCATCGTTTCCAAGTAACCGTAAATTATGGAGGCTCTTTTTTAACGCAAGAGGCAAAATAATCCTCTCCTGTAATTTTTCTAATCTGTGGAAAAGAGATTTCCCTTCTGCTTGAACATGATCACACAATAATTCAAGTGCTTTTCTTACCATAATTGCCGCTGCTACATAACATTGATTCGCTTCACATTCAATTGCTTCCTCAAGGCAAGCAATAATCTCTTCTGGAATATCTTCAGGATCAAAATCAATCTTTGTTCGAGGAAATGAATCTACCAGTTCATGGTCATCGAAGTCGGTAATAATGAAAACGTATCCTTTACAATCATAATTTGGGCATACAGAGTGATTGAGATTAAAACGAGAACCTTCGGCCTCAATAGAAATTGAATGAAATGATGAGAAAATAGCATCTGCCCCGCAATGAGGGCAATTGAGCCTTGTATGTTCATTCTTGAAGATATTTTGCTGAGCTATTGGATTAAGAATCTCCATGTTTAACTTATTTATGAACTTTAACACTAATCTCTCCCTACCAACTCGGCGGCTTGCGGTTTTGCTTTTTTTCGGAGCGTTGGCGCTTGGACTGGAGGCGCTTTTCCTTGACCCAGCGGGGCGTAGATCGCTTTTTCCGAATTTTGGGCGGACGAATGGCGCTTTTCAGCAGTCGGACCAGCCGCTTCTGCACCAATTCCTTGTTCTTTACCTGCGAACGCGAATCACTACAGCTGAGAATCAGCACGCCCTCCTTGGTCAAGCGATGACTCAGACGCTCCATCGCCCAAGCTTTTTGCGGAGGCGAAAACCACTCCGTTCCCCCCAAATCAAAGCGAATCTCCACTTGGGTAGCGACCTTATTGGCATGCTGTCCGCCCGGACCGCCGCTGCGCGTGGCCGAATAGGTGCATGCTGTTAAGAGGGCGTTCCAGTTCATGGGAGAGAAGTCAGAGCGTGCTCCTGTCAGAAGTCAGAGCGTTCCAACAATGGAACTGTCAGAGAGTACGGACGGTCCGTACAAGAGTTTTTCCTCTGCTGAGGTACTCTCTGACAAGCCCGTCTTTCGGGCTGATCTGACTTCTGCCAGCGTAAGCGATCTATCAGTGAAGCGGTCTCTTCCTACCTCCTCGAATAATTTGGCGCTTCCTTGATGATCTGCACGTCATGGGGATGACTTTCGAGCAGGCCTGCATTGGTGATGCGAGTAAACTGCTTGGTCTGCAAACTGTCGATATCCCCGGCTCCTACGTAGCCCATTCCGGCGCGTAGGCCCCCTTCCATCTGGTAGAGGACTTCCGTTACCTTGCCTTTGTAGGCCACTCGACCGACGATGCCTTCTGGCACCAACTTCTTGATGTCGTCTTCGACATCCTGGAAATAGCGGTCTTTGCTGCCTTCTTTCATGGCTTCGATGGAGCCCATGCCGCGATAGGTTTTGAATTTCCGGCCTTCATAGAGAATGGTTTCTCCTGGACTTTCATCCGTACCCGCAAAGAGACCGCCTGCCATGATACAATGCGCGCCTGCAACCAGCGCCTTGACCATGTCTCCAGAGTACTTGATGCCCCCATCGGCGACTATCGGAATCCCCGCAGGTTGAGCGGCTTTGACCGACTCCATCACCGCAGACAACTGCGGTACCCCTACCCCGGCAATCACCCGAGTCGTACAGATACTCCCTGGGCCAACGCCCACTTTGACGGCATCTACACCAGCGTCGATCAGGGCTTGGGTGCCACCCTTGGTAGCGACATTGCCGCCGATGATTTGCAGATCGGGGAACTTCTCCCGGACCGATTTGATGACGCGCAATACTCCTTGTGAGTGGCCGTGGGCGGTATCTACGGTGATGACATCGACCCCTGCTTTCTCCAAGGCTTCGATCCGATCAAAGGTGTCTGCCGTTACGCCCACCGCAGCGCCTACCCGTAAGCGACCGAGGTGATCCTTACAAGCGTTGGGGAAGGTCTGCTTTTTGATGATGTCCCGGTAGGTAATCAGACCTACCAACACGCCGGCGTCATCCACGACGGGCAATTTCTCTACTTTGTGTCGACGGATGATTTCCTCCGCCAATTCCAGCGTGGTTCCCTGAGGGGCGGTGATGAGATTTTCCGAGGTCATGAGT
>JBCCCJ010000885.1:0-3466 GCA_039033615.1 Bacteroidota bacterium | reverse complement strand
TAAGTGATGGGTAGATGGTAGGGGATTTTTTCGTAGGTCCTATTCAAGTCTGGGGAAGGGCTCCTAGACTTGAAGTAACCATCTGAGTTTGGTTCCGATACTCGGAATAAACTAAGCCAAGCGAAGATTTTTCAACGCTGATCATAGATGCCGATTCATCGGTAGAGGCGGAAAAAGACACACCAGATCCCCATCAATCAGTAGTTGACACAGCACTAGAAATGGCCTAGCGCCAATCCTGAATCAGTCCTCCTGTGAGCCGCATCAGTTCCCATTCGGTTTCTAGCACCAGGTATCCACTCTGCAACTGGGCCAATTGTGCGTTTCGATACTGTAACAGAATGGTCCGGTAATCCAAAGAATTGATCAAGCCTGCTTGAAACTGTTCTCTGCCAACTTCTAGATTCACGGCAGTTTGGGTAACTGCTTCCCGTTGCAAGCGCCAAATTTGTTGTCGAACGCTCAGTTGATCCCACTGATTCCGAAGTTCTACCGAAAGATTTTGCTGCAATTCCTGGGTTTCCAGGGCTACCACTTCCTCCTGTAGGTGAGCAGAAGCCAACTGCCTGCGGAGGTTGCCGCCGTCGAAGAGGGTAAAATTCAAAGAGAAGCCTGCGGTATAGTCGAAGGCGCTGAAATTGGTGGGAATCGTGGGCATAGTCTCTACCGTAGCCGGGTCAAAGTTTCGCCGCAAAATTCGCCCCACGGCATAGGTGCCGCCCGTGTTCAGTTGAATGGTAGGATACTGATCGGCTCTGGCAATTCGACTCTCTTGGGCCCTCAACTGCTGATTGAGGAATTGATTTCTCAGGTTTTGATTGTTGGCGCTCATGGCCTGGAATAGATCATCCCATTCGTAGGCGCGGTTGAGGTCGGGGAACTCATCGGTCAACTCAAAGGCGAAATCGTCCTCTTCTTGCAGGAGGAGGCGGAAGGTGCGTTCTGCATTCCGAATGTTCAATTGACTGGAAATCAGATTGATGGAATCATTGATGACGTTGGTTTGAAACTGTAGCAATTCAAAGGTGCCGCTCGCGCCAAGGTCTTTGCGGAATTGTTCGTACGCCAGTCTTTCGCGGGAATTATTCAAAATTTCTTGTAGCACCTCGATTTGTTCCTGCTGGGTAAGCAAATCGTAATAGGCCAGTGCAATGGCTTGAACCGCATTTTCAACCACGATGGCAGCGTTCCCTTCGCTTTGCTTCTCCAGAATCTCCAGTCGGGACTTGGTAGCCATCACCCGATACCCATCAAAAATGGTCCAGTTGAGGCTGATTCCGGTGCTGACATTTTCCCGACCTGGGACAAAGGAACCCGGGTTTCCACTTCGAAAGAGAGATCCATCCACCGAAAGATCCAGGCGGGGATACCGACCAGCCGTGGCCCAATTGTTATTGAGTTCGGCATTTTCTAGGTCCAATTCGGCTATGGCTAGGCCAAAATTATTCTCCAGGCCCCTGTTGATCGCGTCGGTCAAAGAGAGGGGAAGTTGAGCCTGAGTAACAGCCTGAGCCGCCAGGAAGCAAGCCCAAAAAGCGATGATTCGATACATAACGTGATTCATTCCTCTCCGATGTGAGACAATTGTTCGGCCTCTTTGATGCTGGGTTCCACCCTCCTCCGATCCGGCATTTCGGTATGAGCATCCCAGGCCCATTTCCAGCCCCACTTCAAGACGACCCGAATGTCATTGATCACCAACAGCAGCGCCGGGAAGATGGTCAAGATAAAGAAGGTACCCAGAAGTACCCCATACGCCACTGAAATCGCCATGGGCACCAAAAATTGCGCTTGCCGACTTTTTGCCAGAATCAGGGGATATAATCCAATCACCGTGGTGAGAGAGGTCAGGATGATGGGCCGAAACCTGCTTTTCCCAGCATAAAAGATGCTGCCGACCACCGTGTGTCCTTCTTTCAACAAGCGATTGAATTTATCTGCGAACACCACCGCATCGTTGACGATGACCCCGGAAAGTGCAATCATGCCATAAATCGAAAAGATCGACATGGTGGCTCCCAGCCAATGGTGGCCAAAAATCGCTCCGACGAAGCCAAGCGGGATCATGAGGAGAATGACCAGGGATTGGGTGAAAGATCGGAAGGTCAAGGAAATGATGAGGAAAATGCCGATCAAGGCCAAGGGGATCAAGGAGGCCAGCGATCCCCCAATTTCCGCTTGCCGTCGTTGCCTTCCTTCGAGGGAGATTCGGACTCCGGGATAGTTGGCTTGCAGGCGGGGAATCAACTCTGCCTCAATTTTGGTGACAATCGGCTCTGCTGGCTGATCTCGCTGCTTCAGCTCGGCTTCTACCCGGATTTCTCGCTCGCCATCCAGGTGTTTGATGCTCACAATGCCGCGTTCTACCTCATAACTTACGAGTTCCTTGAGGGGGTACTCGCGGTCGGCATCCAACTTGATCATGATGTTTTCCAACTCTCCCAGAGAGGTTCGGTCTTCAGGCGGATAGCGGAGCCACACCCGCACTTCATCTTTGCCAACTTGCAGTCGTTGCACTTCTTCCCCAAAAAATCCTTGCCTGATCTGGCGGGTGATTTCATTCTGGGTCAAGCCCAGCAAATAGGCTTTGGGAGTCAATTTCAAGTTGACCTCTCGACGGCCGGGGATGTTGGTGTCGGCGATTTCTTTGAGGTCGGAGAATTCCAATAAGGCTTCTTTGGCTTCTTCGGTGGCCGCGTCAATTTGGTCCAGGTTGGCGCTTTTGAGGCTGATGGAGATGGGTTTTCCCCAGCGACTCGTCGCTCCGGCGGTGAACTGCTCCGCTTCCGGAATTTCGCCGACCGCTTGGGTGATTCTGCGCGATACTTCAAAGCTCGCCATGTCCCGCAGTTCTCCCGGCAGCAATTGCACCTGCAGTTGCCCGGTATGACTGCCAGACTCGGTGCCGCCTTTGCCAAGATCAATCCGAATGTCCTGAATCACGGATCTCCCATCAGCCCGCTCTTCTTTCATCGCTTCATTGACTTCCAGCACTTTGGTTTCAATGTCGCGAAGGTATGTCTCGGTGATTTGTTCTCGAGTCCCAGGTTTGAGCACCAGAGACAAGGTAATTTCGTCTGAATCAATGAAGGGGAAAAAGCCGAATTTTACGTATCCGCCGCCAATCAGCCCGCTCACAATCATGGTCAGGGTAAGCCCGACGGAAAGCACGATGTAGCGGTTGCGCATACACCAGGCCAAAGCTCGTCCGTACAAGCGATCTTTCACATAGTTGAGGCCTTTTTCCATGCGAGATCGAAATCCACCTTTGGGATATTTGCGAAGCGCCCCAGAATGAGCCAGGTGAGGTGGGAGGATGATCGCACATTCGACCAAGGAGAAAGCGAGGCAAAGAATCACTACAATGGCCATTTCCTGCACAATTTGCCCAAAACGACCTTCCACAAATACCAGCACCAAGAAGGCCACCATGGTCGTAGTAACGCCTGTAAATACCGAAGGCAAC
>JBCCCJ010000884.1:0-3476 GCA_039033615.1 Bacteroidota bacterium | reverse complement strand
TTCGCGCATAGATCTAAAGGGTTTGGTCCAACTAAGGTAAACAGATTCCTCCTATATTGATAGCCATAATCCGACAGGCTGCTAGGAATCTGGTTTGGAAACAAAACCAGTAGCCTCAGGGTCCAGGCAACTGGTACAGTCCAGTGGGGTTCCGTCGTTGAATCAGTTAATGTGGATGTTACAGATACCAATGACAACAAAACCGCAAAATACGCGCTTTCTCATTGTATGTTTTGTCTCCGTGGTCCTGCAGATATTGATGCTACCTTCACAGCAGTAGCTGCTTGTGATATTTCCTACAGCTACTAACAGTTGATGCTGAATAGCCGATCAAAATTAGCGAAACCTAATAGGGTTATTTTGTGCTCGGGTCTTTTGGCCCGAGCACAATGATTGAAATAACGGATGTATATGGTCAAATACGCTTGTTTCCTTGCCATACTATTGGGAGCTACGCTCTCGGTTTTGGGGCAGAAATGGACGATCAGTGGGTATGTAGTCAGTGAGGAAGGCCAAGAAGCACTCACAGGTGTATCTGTCGTGGATTCTCTCTCCGGTAAGGGAACCTACACCAATGCCTATGGCTTTTTCAGTTTGACCTTAACAGCAGGCTCCGTTGCCCTACGTGCGGGTTTTACCTCTTATGCCTCCCAAACCCGTACATTTGTCTTGCAAAAAGATACCAGTATCCAATTTTCCCTCTTTCCTCTTTCCCTCTCAGCAGTAGTCATCACAGCGGAATCTCAGAAAAACCAGCCCAAGCTGGGCCAGCTACAGTTTTCGGTAGAGCAGTTGGAGCAGGTTCCGGCCTTATTTGGGGAAGTAGATGTACTCAAAGCCCTGGCTTTGGCTCCGGGTGTAAGCACGGGGATAGAAGGAACCTCCGGCCTGCTGGTGCGTGGAGGCAGTACCGATCAGAATCTGCTACTGCTAGATGGTGCCCCAGTGTACAATGCATCTCACCTGTTTGGTTTTCTCTCGGTTTTCAATAGTGATGCCATTAGGCAGCTTGATATGTACAAGGGGAATTTCCCCGCACGCTATGGAGGGCGCTTGTCTTCTGTCGTGGATATCAGACTGAAAGAAGGCAACGCCCAGAAACATACCGGAAAAGCCAATATCGGCCTACTTACCTCCAAAGTTCTCAGAGAAGGCCCCTTGGGAGAGCGCAGCTCTTTTCTGATTTCAGGCAGAGCCTCTTATTTAGGCCTTTTTCTCCTGCCCGTATATCTCAGTTACCAAAATGGTGGGGCTGATACCTATTTCAACTATTGGTTGTACGACCTCAATGCAAAAGTCAATCATGAATTCAGAGATGGCAGTCGCCTCTTTTTGAGTGTCTATGGCGGGCAGGATTACTGGCGGGTGCGAGATGGGGATCCTCGACAAGGTGCCGATAGATTTGGCTTGACCTGGGGCAATCAGACCGCAACCCTTCGCTACACCCGCCTACTGGGCGACAAGCTATTTTTGCAAAGTCAGATGACCTTTTCTCGCTATCGCTACCAAATCGAAACTGCCAGTGAAGCTCCAAGAGGAAGTGCTGAAGAAGATGAGGTGCTACTAGCGAGATCCAAGGTGCGAGACCTCAGTGCACAGGTTCAATGGGACTACTACCCAAGCCCCGTTCATGAGTTGAGATGGGGCCTTACGGCAATCCGGCATCAATTCAGCCCAGGGCGAATTCTCTTATCGGGAAGCATCGATAGCACCTTCGGAGATGTGGCAATACCTGCTACGGAATTGGGCATCTTTGTAGAAGATCAAATCAGCCTATTCTCCTGGTGCGAATTGGATGTAGGGATGAGGTGGTCAGCCTTTTTTGTGGAAAACACCCAGTACCAAGGCTGGGAACCTCGAATTGGGACCCGATTTAGTCTGTCTGAGCGGTTTTCCTTAAGCATGGCCTATGGCAGGATGAATCAGTACCTGCATTTGCTTTCCAACAACGGAGCAGGGCTCCCCAACGATATCTGGGTGCCCCCTACTGATGAGGTTCCTCCCCAACAGGCCGATCAATGGTCTCTTGGCATAGCACATACCCTCCCGAGATGGGGGGTCAATTGGAGCTTGGAAGGCTACTATAAACCCTTCAGCGGTCTGATCGACTACCGGCAAGGCATCGACTTTGCTACGAGCATCAGCGCCAATTGGCAAGAGTTGGTAGAGGTAGGAGGGACGGGTCTAGCCTATGGGGCAGAGTTGCTGATTCGCAAGCCTGCAGGCCGCTTCAATGGATGGCTGGCCTACACGCTTTCCTGGAATCAACGACAATTTGCTCAAATCAACAACGGCCTTCCCTATCCGGGACGCTTTGACCGCAGACATGACTTCTCCCTGACGGGGAGTTACGAACTGAGCGATCGATGGAAGCTATCGGCTACCTGGCAATTTCAAACCGGGCGTCCGGTGACCCTGCCAATTGCCAGCCACCTGGTCACTTTACCAGCAAACGCCTTTTTCAGAGATCCCATTTCGCTGGTCTATGAGGGACGCAACCAGAGCCGGATGCCTGCCTATCACCGATTGGATATTGGAGCAACGCTATTCCCTGATGGAACCGACCATCGTCGTAGTTGGTCTTTTGGCGTGTACAATGCTTACAATCGTCAAAATCCCTTTTTCCTGGACATACAACCGATTTACGCTCCTGTTCTCGGTGGAGGAACAGAGTTCTCGGGTACGAAATTGGTCCAATGGTCTTTGTTTCCATTTTTGCCTTACGCCTCCTATCAATGGGAATTTTAATTTTTCCTCCTTATGCAACCCGACTTCTTCACTATTCGACCAATAACCCCGCTGATTTTTCTTCCTTTGCTCTTGTTGAGTTGCGAGAAAACGCTTTCTCCTGACTTGTTCTATGAAGGGGATAAAATCGTTTTGCATGCCATCCTCAACCCCAACGCTTCTTTCCAAGCGCAGCTAACACTATCCCTTCCCCCAGTGGGTCTTCAACAAGAAATTACCTACGTCTTAGGAGCAACTGTTCGACTAGTTAGTGAAAACGGAAACATACTTGCCCTGGAAGAGGAAGGAGAAGGAATCTATGCAGCTCCTCTCAATTGGCGACCCCAAACTGGTATGCGTTATTATTTGACTGCATCAGCATCAGGTTTCCCTGACATTGAAACCACCCTAGTGCTTGTACCAACCACACCGTCTATTAGTCAATTCGGCTTTCAGGACTCCGCGTTTACTCCTAGTGGCTCGAATAATAGAAGCGGCGGTGAAATCAATTTCTCAATCTCCAATCATCCTTCTATTCCAGAGTATTTTCATGTTGAGGCCAGATTTGTGTGGGATTCACTCATAGACCCCTTTGCTTTTCTTTCTGTGCGGAAACTAAGCGGAAAGGGATTGATAACGAAACACACATCGGAGAGAAATTCTCCTCCCCCGTACCCACAGCTCGCGTTTCCTGCCAAGATTTCCTGCACAGAAAGAAAAGCAAAGGGGTCTATGAGTGAATCCCACAC
>JBCCCJ010000883.1:0-3477 GCA_039033615.1 Bacteroidota bacterium | reverse complement strand
TAACAAATCTTCTCTCTTCGATTTGCTACCGAAATACGCATCCCTCCGGGCTGCGATTGTCTATGGACAAGGAAAGATGTGGTGAGCACCTGTGCTGAGCGACAGTCGAAGTATGCCGAACTAACTCTTAAAAAAACGAAGCGCAGAGCGATTCGCAGCTTGGTAGAAACAGATGCCTCAGAGAAAGTCAGCAGGCGCATCGCGACTGCCATCTACTGGGATATGCTTTTTCTGGTGACATCTGACGTACCCCCCCCTGTGATGGTCGGTAGAAAGCTGTTAGGTCTTTTCAGTACCTTTGCAGCATGCCCGTACTCGAAGCCTCCTACCGTCCCATCTGGCCCATGCGTTTTGGGCACATCAATACCATCTTCACAGCCAAGGGGCGCAAGGTAGATGGACCGACCTACCGTCGCGAAAGAGTAGAAACCCCAGACGATGATTTTCTCGATCTGGATTGGTGCTACGAAGGGAGAGATCAATTGGTGATCGTGCTCCATGGCTTGGAAGGCAGTGCCGATCGCGCCTACGTGAGAGGGATGATGAAGCATCTTGGGCAGAATGGCTGGACGGGACTGGGATTGAATTTTCGCTCTTGTAGCGGAGAAATGAACCGCCAATTGCGGGTGTACCACTCTGGCGAAACCAACGATCTCCGCTGGCTGCTGGAGCAAGTGCATCAGCGCAAGCAGTGGAAACGCATCGCCCTGGTAGGATTTAGCTTGGGCGGCAATGTGGTCTTAAAATATCTGGGTGAACAGGGAAAGAACCTGATCCCAGAATTGGTGGCGGCGGCAGCGATTTCGGTGCCCTGCGACCTGGTTGATAGCAGCAAAGAGTTGAATGATCGCAAAGCAAACTGGGTGTATTTGTTCCGGTTCATGCGATCGCTCAACGCCAAATTGAAGGTGAAACTAGCCCAGTTTCCCGGACAGATTCAATTGCCCGAAGGCCGAATGCCACGTAATTTTACGGAGTTTGACGACTGCTATACCGCGCCTTTTCATGGCTATGAAAGTGCGATGGATTACTGGACCCGAGCCAGCAGCGTCCCTACCCTGGATCGGATCGCGATTCCGACTTTGCTCTTGAACGCCAAAGACGATTCCTTCCTGAGCGAAAGTTGTTATCCGATTGAGGTTGCCAAATCCCATTCGCTGTTTCACCTCGAAATGCCCGAACATGGTGGCCACTGCGGCTATTGGAACGGGGAAACTACGTACGCAGAACAGCGAGCGATGGAATTCATTCAGCAAATTTGCAGAGAAAGTAGGGAGCATCTTAGCAAGGGACCTGCTTAGTGTCATCCCTGTTGACCAAATAGGTTGAACATACTTGAGTAACCTTAGCTTCAGCAAGAACAACTCTGTTCTGAACAAGAGAAATCATCAAACTATGCTTACAGCAGTGAGTCCCAAGCTTCCCATGCGGAACCAAGCCATTACTCAAGCCTATTATTGCCAACAGTTGGGATTCGAAACATCTGGCAACACAGATTATGATGGATATCTGATGGTCCAGAAAGACCAGATTGAACTCCATTTTTTCGCATTCAAAGACCTGGATCCCAAAGAAAACTACGGCCAAATTTATATCCGAACGGACGAGATTGAGCGTTTCTATCAAGAGTTGGTAGAAAAAGGCGTAGCGATTCACCCCGCTGGGAAATTGACCCGCAAGCCGTGGGGGCAACAAGAATTTTCCTTGCTGGATCCCGACAACAATCTGCTGACCTTTGGACAGGAAGGATGAGGCGGTACAGACAGATAGAGAGAAGAAGTTTTGTATCTTCGAAAGAACATCTCTATCCCCTTTCTCATGCCCAACATCTTGGTCGTTCTCCCCTTATTCCTTCTCCTGCTATTTGGATGGCTGGGGTGTCAATCGAATACCAATTCAGCGGAAGCGGTAGTGAGAACCATGAACCAGGCTTTCAATGAACGGGATTTTGATCTACTCAGGGAAACTCTCCATCCTAACCTCAAAGTAGTTGAATCAACTGAAGAGATCGTTGCCTCAAATCGAGAAGACTATTTTTCCTATTTCGTTCTCTATTCTGAGGCGTTTGGAACGAAATGGACGATCCATGAAATGGAGGAAAAAGGAGATTGGCTGGAAACCGTAGAGGGCGACAGTAGCAGCCTCTATGATTTCATGTATGGCCGTCCACTCAACATGAGATACACCTATCAGGTTCGAAACAATCAAATTGTCGAATTGCACTATGTTGATCTTCCCGGAAATGAAAAGCTGAATCAAAAGGCCGATAAAAAAATGGAAGAATTCTATCAATGGGTAGAGAAACGTGATCCAAGACAATATGAAACCATCACTCAACCATCGGTAGAGGGAGCCAAAATGCTCCATGCGCTCATGGGAGAATTTGAGCAGAGGAAGGAGGAAAAATGAAGCAAGGTCTGCTCATTCCTGCTACATGCAAACCTGAATAAATTTGTTGCCTTACTTCTCACGTTGATGCGTGGACCAATCCTAGAAAAAGACTAGGTGCTTTTCCTATTTCTTGCCTTCCATACCTAACTCCTCTCTTTCCCCAACCGCTCTCCTCTATGAATTCTGGAGCAGATACCTACGATTTTCTTCAAGCCATCAGTAAACTTTCTCCGGAAACCTGGACCGCGATGCTTGCGCATACCACGAGCAGAGAATTGAAGCGGCAGGAGTATTTTGTGAAGGGAGGAGAGGTCTCGCGGGAAATCGGCATCCTCACCAAGGGCAGCGTTCGGTCTTTCTACGTCTCGGAAGAAGGAAAGGAATACAACAAAACCTTGTTTGCTGCGCCCAATATCATCGGTTCCTATGTATCCCTGATCACGGGTCAGCCCAATCGTCTGCCCCAACAAGCCCTGACTGATTGTACGGTCACCATCATTCCGTTGCACATCATCGAAACCCTCTCAGAAACCAATATCGAATTGGAACGATTGCGGCGGAAGATAGCAGAGCACTTCTTCGTCCTAAAGGAAAAAAGAGAACTCGAAATGGCCCTTTTGCAAGCAGAAGAGCGCTATCTCCTCTTTCGGGAGGAATTCCCCGGTGTAGAACAGCAGATCCCCCAATACCACATTGCTTCCTACCTCGGAATCAGCGCCACCCAACTCAGTCGGATTCGAAAAAAGATGAGCCAACCATCGTAGTTCTTTACCTATGTAAATGACTGCCGTTTGCGGAGACCCTAGGTTTGTGATTCACAAATCAATCAGTGTCTCATGCAAAGCAAAGAAGTTCGATTTTTCAGGATGTTATTCATTGCGGCTGCCCTCTGGAATCTAATCGGGGCAGGCTTTGGCTATTTCAACCCCGCCTACACCTTTGAAGGGTTATTTGAGCGAGAACTGACCGACCCGCTCTTTTATGAAATCTACAAAGGAGCTTGGGGGACGACCCTGATGTTTTTCATTGGCTATGTACTGGTTGCCTACCGTCCGGTGAAACATTCCGGGATCGCCCTCATCGGTG
>JBCCCJ010000882.1:0-3482 GCA_039033615.1 Bacteroidota bacterium | reverse complement strand
TTCATGTCAGGGGTGAGCTTGATGGTGGTTTGAGAGTCTGGCAGCAATTGATAGGTGTGATGATAGGGTTCTATGCTGAACGCAAAGTCGCGGTTGCCATTCACAAAAAGGAGGGGACATGTTGCCAGAGGCAAATAGTGTTGGGGGTCCAGCCACTTCATCCACTGGCTGCGTTGAAGCGGAGAAAGCTTCTGCAAAGCCTTGGCTGGGTCCTCGCATTGATCAAAAAACGCACACCCATACACCGGACAAGCGGCCTGAAACCGATGATCCAGACCGGCCACGATACAGGTCAGATAGCCACCCCAACTGATGCCCGTAATGGCAGTGCGCTGGGCGTCCACCTCCGGGAAACTGCACAGCAGCGAATGAGCTTGGATCACCGCTGCCACCGCATGATAGCTCCAGGTGGAAGTAAGTCCTTCTGCAATCGCCGCATATTTGTCATCCCCGCCTTGCCCTGGACCAGCCTGAGCGAGGACTTGACCGTTGCCATCTTTGCCCCCCAAATCCATCGCGATGGCCGCATAGCCTGCGGTGGCCCATTTCTCCACCCATTCCCGATAAGCTTTCCCTCCGCCCCCATGCACCAGCACAACGCCTGGATACCTGGTGTCTGGAGAATCCTGCCGTCCAATGGTTCGGGGATTGGCGTAGTAGGCAAAGATTTCCGTCGGCTGGCCTTCAAACGAAATACCTGAATAGATCAGCGATCGAACCGGGCTCCCTTCCGTACCCCAACGAACGTGCGGACTTTCCATAAGAGCCGGCAGATCCCACAGCAAACTATCTGGCCCATCAGGCGTTTTTTCCCACAAGCGAGGAAGCTCGACTGTAGAAGGGGCTTGCGTGCTAGACTGGCAAGCACAAAAGAAACATCCCCAATCAAGAAGCCATAACAAGCAGGTAGATAACCGATTCATCCCACTGGACAAACGTCCAAATCTGCCTTTTGATGCAAAGCATTCACCACAAAGGCGGGTAGGCCACGAAGCCCGAGGTGTTGGGGCGGCATGAGGCGTTGCATGGGGCTTCGGCGCTTCTTTGCTTACTTTCTTGGCGTCAAGAAAGTAAGGCCCGCGGCAGGCGACACCCAGTTTGGAAATTGTAGGCACAGGGAAATGTCCAGTTATTTTCAATCGATTCATAACAAGGAGAGGTGGTTCTTAAGCTAAAGAGTCTATGTTAATCTCTCCCTACCAACTCGCGATACCAGTACCAAAGCCACGCCTTTGCCTCTATCATTCCAAACCCATGCCTCATGTCCTTGAAGTGTACCAACCTCTTGTTGTGGCTCGGTCTCCTCTGGCCGATCATGAGTCCTGCTGCCTCCTTACGCGTTTCGCTACCAGGAGGAGATTCTCTGGCCTTTCAGTGGGTGCTTCCAGGCTCTTTTTGGATGGGAAGTCCGGAGGTTGAACTGGATCGGGATGGGGATGAAAGTCCACAGCAGGAGGTCGAAATAGAGCAGGGCTTCTACTTAGGAACCTTCGAAGTGACCCAGGGACAATGGCAAGCCGTCATGGGGAAAAATCCTGCCATCTTTCAGCAAGGGGCTGATCATCTGCAACGACCAGTAGAATCGGTATCCTGGAAGGATTGCCAGCGATTCATCGATCGACTGAATCAGTTGGGCCTTGGGTTTTTCCGTTTACCGACCGAAGCGGAATGGGAATATGCTTGTCGGGCAGGAACCAAGACCCGCTTTTACTGGGGAGATGATTCTACAGGATCGCAGGTCCATCAGCATGCCTGGGCCAATAGCCGCTCTATGGCAATCACCCATCCCGTGGGGCAGAAGCCGCCCAATCCCTGGGGCTTGTACGACATGATCGGCAATGTGTGGGAATGGTGTGCTGATCCTTACGCTCGGTATGGACAAGCTCCCAGAACCGACAGCCTGCGGGTGTTTCGAGGGGGGAGTTGGTATGATTTTGCGAAAAGTCAGCGTTCTGCCAATCGACACAAGCATGGCTGGAACGAACGCTATCCGGCGATTGGATTGCGGTTGGTGCTGGAAAAAGAAGTGCGGGAACTGAAATTGCCGGGTGAAAGCGGCCTACGAATGGTCAGGATTCCGGCCGGAGAATTTATGATGGGCAGCGACACCAATTCCGTCTTTTATCAAAAGGATGAACTGCCTGCACACCCGGTTCGGATCAGTGAGGAGTTCTGGTTGGGCCAATTTGAAGTTACCCAGGCACAATGGACAGCCGTGATGGAGAGCAATCCTTCGGTGTACCAGCGGGGGAAAGACGCTCCTCAGCGCCCAGTGGAATGGGTTTCCTGGGAAGATTGCCAAGGCTTTATCCACCAACTCAACCAATTGGGGCTGGGAACTTTCCGTTTGCCTACCGAAGCAGAATGGGAATATGCCTGTCGGGCAGGAACGGAGAGCCTTTTTCCCTGGGGCGAGGAGATCAAACCTGCTGAGATGCGACAATACGCCTGGTTCAACAGTGAAGCCGCCGGCCAAAGCCAGCCCGTCGGCATGAAACAGCCCAACCCCTGGGGACTCTACGATATGCACGGCAACGTCTGGGAGTGGTGTCAAGACTGGCGAGATCTGTATGAAGGAGGTCCCCAAACCGACCCAGTTGGTCCGTCCACAGGTACCGAGCGAATCTATCGCGGCGGCAGTTGGTTCAACGAACCAGAAGCCCTCCGTTCCGCCAATCGCCACCGTCATCCGCCCAATGCCCCCTTCACCAATGCGGGCCTACGACTGGTGTGGTTGCCAGAGTGATTCTCTGAGAAATTAGCTTCCCCCCTGTGGAATTCCTCTTATCTTTGCCACTGAATCAGTTGTCTGACAGCCAAGCGGTCTGACTTCTGCCAACCAAGTGATCTGACCTCTCCCATGAATGCCATCGATACCCAACTCGTAGAAGAAACCGCCGACTGGTTGTTTGAAACTGGTTCTGATGAATCCCTGGATGCTGCGCTGGACGAATTCGCAGAAGCGCAACCTTTTCTCCTCGCCTTTTTGATGAGCATGGGAGAAGGAGATTTCAATGAAGACGAACAGGAATCCATGCTGTTTCTAGGAGTGGGAATCTGGAAAATGATGTCTCCCCAAGTAACAGATGCTCGCGCCATTACCGAAGAAGAAATGGCTGACCTCAGAACGGAGAATGAAGCCCTGCTAGAAAGCTTGGCTCCCGAGTCTGACGAAGACTTCTTCGAAATGACTGAAAACCTGCTGCCTGACTATTCTCAGGCGGCCATCCTCGCCTTTCTGACCGAAGAAGTCCAGCAAGACGAAGGCATTCGCCCTCACAATCAGGCCAGTGTAGCGGCTTTCCTCAAGATTGTGGTGGATGCCTTGGATAGGCTAGGGTAAAAGAATTGGACCGCTCCTTCCTCCATCATGTGCGAACGAAGGGGTTTCCTCAGGAACGAGCTACGCGCCAGCTTTCCTTCACGCTTGACGTTTCGATGTTTCCAATCTTGCGTCGCCTTCAGCGGGACTTACTTTCTTG